>NZ_JAVDTD010000009.1:0-302097 GCF_031455655.1 Sphingobacterium sp. 2149
TGATAGTAAGGCTTAAAAGTAGGTCTTTGAGATGACATATATCCTTTTTGTTTACACTATAAATATATGAAAATCAAACAATTAAAACAAATTATAAGCCTTAGATAATGCAAAAAAAAGAGACTGTCATTTTGAGACAGCCTCTTTTTGTGATTTAAACGGTCTATGTTTTATCATTTTTTTCGAATGGAAATCGCATTTTTATGCGCCTGCAAACCTTCAAGTTCAGCGAGTATTTCAACTACAGTCCCAAGGTGTTGGAGCCCAGTTTCGCTAATATGTTGGAAAGTAACTTTTTTTACAAAAGAATCCACCGATACGCCCGAGTAGGAGCGTGCATATCCCGATGTAGGCAGCGTATGATTAGTACCCGAAGCATAATCACCCGCGCTTTCCGGGGTTAAGTGTCCTAAAAATACTGAACCAGCGTTACTGATATAGCGTGTTATAGACTCCCATTGGTCCGTTTCCAAAATAAGGTGTTCCGGAGCGTAATCATTTGAAAATTGTAGCGCTTCATGAAGGTTATCAACAGTTACCGCATAAGAATTGTCAATAGCTTTTGCAGCAAGTTCCTTGCGCGGTAAGACCGCCAATTGGGCTGCCAGTTCTGTGTTGACCGCATCAACTATAGCCGTAGAAGTTGCAACCAAGACAGCTTGGCTGTCGACGCCGTGTTCGGCTTGTGCCAAAAGATCGGCGGCAATAAAAGCCGGATTAGCCGAGTCATCAGCGACGACCAATACTTCGGATGGGCCGGCAGGCATATCTATGCTAACATTTGCCAGACCCTGTATAATGGATTTTGCCTTTGTGACAAATTGATTTCCAGGGCCAAAAATCTTATCGACTTTGGGTATTGTCTGTGTTCCAAATCCCATAGCAGCAACAGCCTGAGCACCTCCAACCAAGTATATTCTATTTATCTTCAGTAATTTTAAACAAAAAGCGACAAACCCATTAATTTTTCCGTTGGATTGGGGGGGAGAACAAACGACAATTTCTTTGCACCCAGCTATTCTTGCGGGAATACCAAGCATTAAAAGTGTGCTAGGTAAGACCGCTGATCCTCCAGGGATATAGAGACCGACTTTTTCAATAGGGCGCACCTCCCGCCAGCATTTTACGCCGGGCATGGTTTCAACAGTGCGTTCTCTTTTTAATTGCGTACTATGGAACTTATGAATATTTTGAAAAGCAATTTCCAGTGCTCTTTGCTGATCACGGTCTATGGTAGATGCTAACGCATCGATATCGTCCTCGTCCAAATACAGTCGCTCGAGTTCAACATTGTCAAATTTAGCAGCATATTCGCGTAACACGACATCTCCTTGCTGGCATACCTGTTGAATAATTTCCTGGACAACCTCTTGTATCGCATTGTTCGGATCCGTGTTCCTGGCAACCAGTTGTTGAATTTCGGATTTTCCTAACGTCTTGTAATCATATTTTTTTAACATGGTTGTATAAGTGCATCAAGTTTAAAGAATGATTTTTTCAACGGGCATCACAACGATACCTTGGGCACCTTCAGCTTTTAATTTGTTGATCTTATCCCAAAAGTCATCTTCGGTGATAACGGTATGTACGGCTACCCAGCCTTCTTCTGCAAGTGGAACAACCGTAGGGCTCTTAACGCCGTGGAGTAAAGAAGTAATAGCTGGCAAATTCTTCTTTTCGACATTCAATACCACATATTTGGTTTCTTTTGCTAAAAGAACAGATTCGATGCGTTGTACTAATTCAGTCAAAACTTCATTACCCTCTAATCCTTTTCTTCCCACCAAAATGGCTTCTGAATTCTTCACATCAGCAAAAGGTTTCAAACCATTGCTTTTTAACGTTCCACCCGTAGATACGATATCACAGATTGCATCACTAAGGCCCAAGCCGGGAGAAATCTCAACGGAGCCAGAGATCAAACGGATGTCTGCATTAATATTGTACTCGTTTAGAAAGTTCTTGAGGATATTTGGATAAGAGGTCGCGATTGCTTTACCATTAAGGTCTTTAATGTCCTGAATGCTACTATCTTTGGGGATAGCTAATTTCAATGTGCATTTTCCAAAACCGAGCCTCTTGATGTATTCTACTTGGGATTCAGTCTCATCAATGATGTTTTCACCGACGATACCAAGATCGGCTATGCCTTGTTCTACATAACCCGGAATATCATCGTCTCTCAAAAACAATATTTCCAATGGAAAATTTCCCACAGTGGTAATTAAAGAGCTCTTGTAGTTCTCGAAGTCTAAACCACAGTTTTTCAGTAATTGAACAGATTTTTCGTTTAACCTACCCGATTTTTGGATAGCAATTTTAAGATTTTTCAACGCTTTATAATGTTAGCAGTAAATTATTAATAATAAGAAATCAAACAAGAGGGAAGGTATTCTACGTAAGAACACATTAAATTAACATATCGCCACAACGGCGATGATGGAAATGAAAATGATGTACGTAAGTATAAACCATGTTTGTATTAATAACTGTAAGCAAATGTATAGTAAATTAATTGGAAATCCAAGGCCATCATTTTAAAATTGTCATCTAAACAGGCTTATTATTAAGCGGATTCTAATTTGGATACAAAAATAAGTGGAAAATATGGCGAGTGTAGACTACATGCCAAATCTGGGCGTATGACAATACTGATTTGATAGCTTGGAGCATACTGTTTCGTATACTTTACAGACCAGTAATGAGTTTGATTCAAATTTAAACGTCTTTAATAAGGTGACAACTCACATAAATTTCCTTATTTTTAAGGGGTGAAGAAATTATAAATAGAGAGATTATTTACTGGATGAAAAGATTAGTTTTTATTTTTGTTTGCTGGTTGAATTGTTCCTATATCGGCGCTGTAGCGCAGGAAATACCTGCTTCTACATTAGATATCCGGATATTGGAGTCGATTGCTGAAACCAGGACTGTGCCTCAAACACAAACATTTAAAGTGCTTTCTGATATCAATAATTATGTTCAGATTGCAGTTCCCGTCGGTTTACTGGTTGCTGGTGCAGTCAATGATGATAAAATAATGCGTCAGAATGCTTTGTATGTTGCTAGCAGTACGGCTGTAACTGCTTTGGTGAATGTGGGTTTGAAACATTTGTTTAAGCGCAGTAGGCCTTTTAAAAAATATCCTAATTTCATATCGGTTCGTACGGCCAGTGGATATTCCTTTCCCTCTGGGCATACGTCTTCCGCTTTTGCTACCGCAACTGCTTTGTCACGTGCCTATTCGAAGTGGTACGTCGTCGCCCCATCCCTTTTATGGGCAAGTAGTGTTGGTTATTCACGGATGTATTTGGGCGTACATTTTCCCACCGATGTATTGGCTGGTGCTGCACTGGGAACAGGAGCAGCATTCGCTTTAGATGGATTAAAGAGATAATATAAAAAGAAAAAATGATGCAACAGGTTGTTAAAATATTAGTTGTTGGATGTGGAAATATGGGCGCATCTCATGCAAGGGCTTATCACGATTTAGATGGCTTTCAAATTGTAGGTCTAGTAGCTCGTGGAGAGAGCAAAGGTAAGCTGAATGAAGAATTGGGAGGAAACTATAAATTATTCTCGTCTTATGAGCAGGCACTTCAGGAAACGAAACCGGATGCCGTGTGTATAGCCACCTATCCAGATACGCATAGAGATTATGCTATAAAAGCCTTTCAGGCTGGGGCTCACGTCTTTATCGAGAAGCCTATAGCTGAAAACGTAATTTCAGCACAGCAGGTAGTGGATGCGGCAATAAAATACGATAGAAAATTGGTTGTTGGTTATATCTTGAGATACCATCCATCCTGGATCAAGTTCATCGAGATTTCTAAAACGATGGGAAAGCCACTTGTTATGCGTATGAACCTCAATCAACAGAGTCATGGATATATGTGGGATGTGCATAAAAATTTAATGTCTAGTTTAAGTCCCATTGTTGATTGCGGGGTCCACTATATTGATGTCATGTGTCAAATGGTGGGCGCAAAACCATTGTATGTATCTGCAATAGGTGCACGATTAACCGATGAGATTCCAGCTTGGAACTATAACTATGGGCAACTTCAGTTGCATTTTGAGGACGGTTCTGTAGGATGGTACGAAGCCGGATGGGGGCCAATGGTGAGTCAGAACGCTTTTTTTGTAAAAGATGTTTTTGGACCAAATGGTGCAGTTTCCATTGTCGCTAACAAAGCCAGCGATGAGGGGAAATCGGATTCGGTCGCCTCCCACACACAAACGGAAAGCCTAAGAATACATTATAGTGATTTAGATTCAGCCAATGAATTTAAGAAGGCCGATGAATGGATTAACTTATCGGATGAGCCTGATCATCAAGAATTATGTAATCGGGAGCAGCTATTCTTTCTGCGGGCAATTTTAGAGAATTTGGATCTTACTGATTCAATGGAAGATGCTATCAACAGTCTGCGAATCGCTTTGGCATGCGATGAAGCTGTGAAAACTAGATTGATGATAAAGTTGTAGTGCTTTTTTATTAAATATCTTGTGAATATTGTACTAGAATATACAGCAAGAAAGCGCTTAAATAAAAAAATAGCTTAAAAAAATAGACTTTTTGGTCTGTCTTTTGTTATTTAGCTACATATTTAACATTCTTATGAATAATTTACTCAAAGTTGCACTATTATTTGGATTATCAATTTCGACAACTTATGCGCAAGATAAGCAATGGCAGATGGAGTTGGTTTTTAAAGGTGAAGTGTCGCCTGAAAAGTTTGAAAATGACGTTCCAGAATTTGCAAAGGAGTTTTATGAGCCATTTCTGAAAGGAAAAATGGCTTATCTGAATGTAGAGGTTTTGGCTGATGCCGATTATTCTTCCACTATAGTGAATCAAAAGGCACATGCTGTTTTAAATCGAAAGTTAGCAAAAACGTATTCGTATTCAGCAGGAGATGATGTCGTCACTGCTGAAGCATATCATCCATCGTATAAGATTGTTGGTGTAAAGCCGGAAGAATCCGAAGGCCCTTATGTGCAGCTGCAAGATATGGGCGAAATAGAATCAATAGCGGGCATTACCTGTAAAAAAGCAAAGTTGTTTTTTAAAAACAATGCGGATTCGGCTATCGCAACCGTTTGGTATTCGGAAGCAGTACCGACTTATTATTTGACTGCCTTTCCATTTATAAATGATTTGCCTGGTGGTGTGCTTAAATTGTCTTTAGGTGAAAGCAATGAGCTTGGTTTCGAAACAACAAAAGTGGCCAATACATCTTTTGTTGCAGACTTTCAATTGCCTAAAAACGCGAAGGTTATTGATATCTCCGGGGGAGATAATGATAGCCAGGCAGAAGATGTCGGTTTATTTGAAGACACTTTTCCATTGGATAGATCACTTAAATGGACGATGGTTAAGGATAAAAATACCAATGATGAATATTATGGTATAAAAAACACGGCAGGAGAAGAAGTATTGCCTTGCTCTCTTTTCTCTTTAGCATACTTTAACGATCAAACTGCCATTGTTTCAGATAAAGATAATTATTTTTGGTTATTGGATAAGAAGGGGGGAAAGGTAAATAAAGAAGGATTTGACTGGCTGACGCCAGCAAATCAAAAAATTGCCATATTCCAAAAAGACGGTAATTTTGGATTGGTCACAGAAGAAGGGAAAATTCTGCTCGATAAGAAAGAAAACATCAGTAAATTTTTGGACAATTATCTGATGTTCTCTGAAAATGGTAAAATTGGATTGCTGGATGAACAGGGAAAGATTATATTAAAAGCGAATCTACTATTTCTAGATGCTGATCACGTCGGGAATGTTTTGATTCGCGAGAAAGAGGGCGAAGAAACGAAGAAGATGGACTTAAATACTTTCTTAAATTCTTATGTTAAGTAATTTTAAATCCATACAATCTATGTTTTAGCGGTTACAAAAAAAGGCTTTCAATAGGATGAAAGCCTTTTTTTGTAACCGCTAATTGAGAAGATATCCAATTATTAGGGAATGTTTAAAAACTTATGTGTTTGTAGCGAAATATCCCATTTCGGATTTTCTTTTACATATTCAATAATAAAAGGGGTCATTTCTTTTGATTTTGACCATTCAGGTTGAAGATATAATCTGCAGTTTGGTCCAACGAGTTGTCCGTATTCTTCTCCCCATGCGAAATCGCTTTTATTGAAAACGATCACTTTAAGTTCACCAGCAGCTTCTAATACATCTTTGCGAGGCGCTTTGAATTTCTTAGGCGATAAACATATCCAGTCCCATTCACCACTCAGAGGATACGCACCCGAGGTTTCAATAAAGGTCTTAATGCCCGCCTGATGGAGCCCTTTCGTTAGGTAATCCAAATTATAGATAAGAGGTTCTCCACCTGTAATGACAACTGTTTTCGCAGGATATTTGTTTGCGTTTTCGATGATCGAATCTGCTGTTGTAAGCGGATGTATCGAAGCATCCCAGCTTTCCTTTACATCGCACCAGTGGCAACCCACATCGCAGCCCCCCAATCGTATGAAATAAGCAGCAGTCCCGGTGTGGTAGCCCTCACCCTGAATAGTGTAAAATTCTTCCATTAAGGGCAATAGTGTTCCGTCTTCTGGTACTTGATTTGACATAATTAAAATTTCAGTCTGCAAAAGTAGCAAATATTAATGAGATGCTCAATTTGTCAACTGGCTTTTATCGGGCTTGCTATCATTTTTTAGTCATTCCAATTAACTATTGGATTTATTTATCACATTACTTTACAATAAACTGCTTTCGGAGGTGTAGTGGTAATCTCAACAGCGAGTCAAATGGATACCACTTAGTATACTAACAACGAGAAAACACTCCTTTTACAGGGGGATAAAAGGGGGATACAAGGGTATACCCCTGTTATCCCCCTGTTAACCCCTTGTTATTACCCTGTCAATGTTTAAATTGGTGCGAAGTAATTATTACAACTTACTCCAAGGAGTGAGTGGCTTTCCTTGGCCATAATACCGGTGCCCCACTCGAGTGTAAAATAGAAATGAGCAAGAGAACAATTATAATTAGGCCAAATAGGTAAAATGTATTTAATTGATGGGCGGGAGTGAAAGGAGGGCTGGCACGAGTACAGCGGCCCGTTCAGCACAAAGACATATTATTTATCAAAAATTTTACTAAATTTGTGACACAATTTATTTATTGAAACATAAGTGTAATAACATAATTGTACATGTTGTTTTATGTTTTCTATTTTTTAACGATTTAAAGATCATAGTTGTAAATGATTGATATTACACTACCTGATGGTTCCGTAAGAGCGTATAAACAAGGGATCACTGCTGCAGAGATTGCGTTATCAATCTCGGAGGGGCTTGCAAGAAACGTCCTTGCTGCCGAAGTAAATGGTGAAGTGTGGGATTCTGCCCGTGCTATTGAAAATGACGCTACTGTCAAGTTATTGACCTGGAATGATACCAAAGGTAAATCCACTTTTTGGCATTCTTCAGCCCACTTATTGGCTGAGGCTTTGGAGGCATTATATCCTGGGATTAAATTTGGTATTGGTCCCGCGATTGAAACCGGATTTTACTACGATGTTGATTTTGGTGATCGTGAATTCTCGTCTGATGACTTTAAAGCGATCGAAGACAAGATGCTGGAGCTGGCCAAACGAAAAGAAACATTTGAACGTAAAGCTGTTTCGAAATCGGATGCATTTGCTTACTTTACTGAAAAAGGAGATGAGTATAAGCTAGATTTAATCAAAGATTTGGAAGATGGAAAGATTACTTTCTATACTCAAGGGGGATTTACAGATTTATGTCGTGGCCCTCATATTCCAAATACTGGGTTTATCAAAGCGATTAAATTGACTAATGTTGCCGGTGCTTATTGGAGAGGTGATGAGTCTCGCAAACAGTTGACACGTATTTATGGTGTTACGTTCCCGAAGGCATCGGAGCTTACAGAATATTTGAAATTTATAGAAGAGGCGAAAAAACGCGATCACCGTAAACTGGGGAAAGAGTTGGAACTTTTTGCTTTTTCTGAAAAAGTTGGCGCGGGGCTGCCTCTTTGGTTGCCTAAAGGTGCTGCATTACGTCAAAAGCTTATAGATTTTTTACAGAAGGCACAGTTGAACTCAGGGTATGAACCTGTTGTTACTCCTCATATTGGGCATAAACAACTCTACGTGACTTCTGGACACTATGAGAAATATGGTGCAGACTCATTTCAACCAATAAAAACTCCTATCGAAGGTGAAGAGTTTTTATTGAAACCCATGAATTGTCCGCATCACTGTGAGATTTATAAAGTAAAACCACGTTCTTATAAGGATTTACCTGTCCGTTTCGCTGAATTTGGTACGGTATATCGTTATGAGCAATCTGGTGAGCTTCATGGTTTAACAAGGGTCCGTGGGTTTACTCAGGATGATGCGCATTTGTTTTGCCGTCCAGATCAGGTTAAAGATGAATTTAAAAAAGTAATTGATTTAGTTCTTTATGTATTTGGCGCGCTTGGATTCAATGATTATACTGCACAGGTATCGTTACGTGATCCTGAGAATCGCACAAAGTATATTGGTACCGACGAAAACTGGGCTTTGGCTGAGTCTGCAATTATTGAAGCCGCAGAAGAGAAAGGGTTACCAACCGTAGTGGAATATGGTGAAGCTGCTTTCTATGGGCCTAAACTAGACTTTATGGTGAAGGATGCTTTAGGACGTAAGTGGCAATTGGGAACGATACAAGTAGATTATAATTTACCTGAACGTTTTGAATTAGAGTATACTGGGAGTGACAATATGAAACATCGTCCAGTAATGATCCACCGTGCACCGTTTGGATCTTTAGAACGTTTTGTGGCTGTATTGATTGAACATTGCGCCGGGCAGTTTCCGTTATGGCTTGCGCCTGAGCAATTTATCGTCTTACCAGTGTCAGAAAAATACGAAGAATATGCGCAAAATGTTTTAAATTCGCTAAATAATTCCGATATTCGCGGACTGATAGACTTACGTGACGAGAAAGTGGGCAGAAAAATCAGAGACGCCGAAGTGAAAAAGCTTCCTTATATGTTGATTGTTGGGGAGAAAGAGGTAGAAAATGGCACAGTTTCTGTACGTAAACATGGCTCAGTGGAATTAGGAACTATGACTGCTGAGGCATTTAGAGATATATTAATTAAGGAAATAACCGTTTAATTTTTAAACATTTGGCATTAAAAAGACCAGGTGGTCCAAGACCACCAATGAGAAAGAAAGAACCAGATCACCGCATTAATGAGTTAATCAAGGTACCTGAGGTACGCTTGGTGGGAGATAATGTGGAACAAGGAGTTTTCCCTACGCGCAAAGCGTTAGAGTTGGCTGATGAGTTGGAACTTGATTTAGTGGAGATTTCGCCAAATGCTGTACCGCCGGTTTGTAAGATTATCGACTACAGTAAGTTTGTTTACGAACAGAAGAAGAAACAAAAGGAAATCAAAGCTAATGCAAAACAGACTGTTATTAAAGAAATTCGTTTCGGACCTAACTCTGGTGAGCATGATTTTGAGTTCAAATTAAAACATGCAATTAAGTTTCTAGAAAGTGGAGAGAAAGTGCGGGCGTATGTACATTTTAAGGGCCGTGCTATTGTACACAAAGATCAAGGTGAGATTTTATTGTTACGCTTCGCTCAGGCTTTGGAAGATTATGGAAAAGTGGAGCTTTTACCGAAATTAGAAGGTAAGCGCATGTTTTTAACAGTAGCTCCAAAGGCTCCAAAAAAATAAAAAGAATTCTAACAGATTGATATAAAATTTATAAGTATTATGCCAAAAGTTAAAACCAATTCCAGCGCAAAGAAACGTTTCAAATTGACTGGAACAGGTAAAATTGCAAGAAAAAATGCTTTCAAAAGCCACATCTTGACAAAAAAGAGCACAAAACGTAAACGTAACTTAACACAAACAAGTTATGTATCTGATGGCGATATGGGCAACGTAAAACGTATGCTTGCTATCGGTAAATAAGTTTTATTCGATTTTATTTAATAATAATTTTTTAACCGGGTATAGGGTCGTAAGTTCATTGAAATACATGGCACCTTCTACCAAACTAATTTTAAAAATATGCCACGTTCGGTTAACGCAGTAGCTTCTAGAAGAAGACGCAAAAAAATCCTAGGCCTTGCAAAAGGGTACTTTGGATCACGTAGCAAAGTTTATACTATTGCTAAAAATACAGTAGAAAAAGGTTTACAATACGCTTACCGCGATCGTAAAACCAAAAAACGCGAGTTTAGAGCTTTATGGATTCAACGTATCAACGCTGGAGCTCGTCAACACGGAATTTCTTATTCCCAATTGATCGGTAAATTAAATGCTAAAAATATTGGTTTGAACCGTAAGGTTTTAGCTGACTTAGCTTTAAATAACCCAGAAGCTTTCAAAGCAGTTGTAGACGCAGTAAAATAGAGTTTTTAATCCGCTATCAATTTGTTAGAGATATTAAAGGAGCCTAAAAGGCTCCTTTTTTTGTTTTAATGACCTAACTCAATGCTATACTTGATTTTATTTCCAATTGCCTAATGCTACTTTTAAAAGAATTACAATAATATATTATCGCTCCTCTCCCTGTATTATTTTTAATTAGGTTTGATTTTTGCTAATCTATAAAAAAGCAAATGATGAACTTGAGAACAATTATATTTGGATTTTCGCTTCTAGTGGTCGGGAGCGTGATGATTGCAGCTATGGATCCAGCTTCCAAAGCTGTAAACAACGTTGTTGTTAATCAGCAAGCAAAAGTCATCTTGATTGAAGGCGTGAACAATAACCGTACGATAGAGGCCAAAGCAGGAGAGGTCGTGCAAATAAGTGGAGCTGACAATAAAGTGGCCATCCGTGGCAATGTGAGCAAATTGATTATTGAAGGGAAAGGGAATATGGTAACGGGGAATGATATTGCCGCAATTACGATAGAAGGCGCAGACAATATGGTTAATATTGGCTCAGTAGAGACTGTTCAAATTGAGGGGATCAAAAACCATGTTCATTACAGGTCTACAAAAAATAAATCTGGACAGGTGAAAGTGTCTACAGAAGGTGCAGACAATATGGTAATGAAAGTGAAATAGTATATAAAGGAAAATGGGCTAATACAACAAGTATTAGCCCAACGTTCCACTATTTTTTATCATTACAATTTACTTTCTCTTTTTTTCTTTTTCTTGACAACTTTAGGCATGTGAGCTTGCTTTAACTCGTATTGTCTTTCAATGTATTGTATTATTTCGGAGGCGATATCCTTTTTGGTTGCTTTCTCAATACCTTCCAAACCAGGAGATGAATTAACCTCGAGTACTAAAGGACCGCGATCTGAAGGGATCATATCCACCCCACAAACTGTAAGTCCCAATTGTGCCGCTGCAGCAACTGCTGTTTCTCTTTCGGCTTTACTTAACCGGATAATCTGAGCTGTTCCACCACGGTGTATATTAGACCTAAACTCACCTTCCTTAGCTGTGCGTTTCATTGCGCCAACTACTTTTCCGTCCACCACGAATGCGCGAATATCAGAGCCCTTAGATTCTTTTATGAACTCTTGAATAAGAATATTGTTGCCAAGACCGTAGAACGCTTCAATAACAGAAGACGCAGCTTTCTTAGTTTCAGCAAGTACAACACCGATACCTTGGGTTCCCTCCAATAGTTTTATGACTAAAGGTGCTCCGCCAACCATACTGATGAGATCATCTACATCGGAGGCTGTGCGTGCAAAACCTGTAATCGGGAGTCCGATACCTGCGCCAGATAAAATTTGTAGACATCTTAATTTGTCCCGGGATCGGGTAATGGCTTGACTGGGATTGGCAGAAATAACATCCATGACCTCAAATTGTCTGACAATTGCAGATCCATAGAATGTTACTGAAGCTCCTATGCGAGGAATGATCGCGTCAATATCACTAAGATCCTGTCCTTTGTAATGGATACTGGGTTTACCTTGCTGAATACCGACATAACACTTGCTGTGATCAATGACGACACATTCGTGCCCTCTTTGTTGTGCGGCTTCTACGAGACGACGAGTTGAGTATAAACTCTTTACTGTCGATAATACGGCAATTTTCACGATTTGTATATTGAGTATATTTTATGCTAAGATAACAAAATAGCTTGGCTATTTGTTTTATTTTACCAGGGTCTTCCTGGATAGATTTTCTTTGGAAACATCAACCAAAAATCTTTTGTATAAGAAATTTTTACCCAAAAGCATGGGATAAGTCATCTGAGATCGATTTCTAAACGAGATCTTAATGTTAAATACCTGATTGTATAATGCAGCTGTTGTGCGGATATAGAAGCGCTTTTCTTCTTGACCGAATGAACTTTTTACCAGTTTTGTTCTATAGAGTTTTAACTTGAGCGTTTTTGTTTCTTTTGTCTCAAAATTTATGATAAGTTCGCAGATAATCCAGTCCTGACCATCTTCCTTAACTACCTTGTACGAGTTGCAGTGTAGTACCGATGAAGCAGCGCCGGTATCGACTTTTGCTTCTATACCATATATTCCCAATTCAGGTAAATCAAGGGTCTCTTTCCAACCCACAAGAAGTTTTTCTTTCATTTATACCAAATTGAAAAAATAGCCCTGTCCCATGTATAAGCAGGGGACAGGGATAAAATCTTTTATTCGTAGATAAATTCTCCGTAAGGAGAGGTTATAGTTACTCTTTTACCTGTAGATTCTTCTACCCGGCCTATGATCTGAGCCGGAATTCCGAATGACTCTGAAATGGCGATGATATCCGATGCAATCGATTCTGGGACATATAATTCCATACGGTGTCCCATATTGAATACTTTGTACATTTCTTTCCATTCCGTATCGGATTCTTTCTGTATCAATTCAAAAAGGGGTGGGATAGGGAAAAGATTGTTTTTTATGACGTGAACATTATCGACAAAGTGTAATACCTTCGTTTGTGCTCCACCCGAACAATGTACCATACCATCAATTTGCGAGCGGTACTTGTCTAGTATTTGCTTAATTACAGGCGCATAAGTACGCGTAGCAGAAAGAACCAACTTACCCGCGGTTATTTTTTCTCCTGTTTCCACTTCGATCTCATTGGTAAGAGCTTGGCTTCCTGCAAAGACCAACGGATAAGGAACAGCTGGATCATACGCCTCAGGATATTTTTCAGCTACTTTTTTGTTAAATACATCATGACGCGCAGACGTTAGTCCATTAGAACCCATTCCGCCATTGTAGGTCTGTTCATAAGTCGCTTTTCCATTGGACGCTAATCCAACAATGACGTTGCCGCCTTTGATACGATGATTTGAAATAACATCTTCACGTTTCATCCGACAGGTTACAGTACTATCCACAATGATGGTGCGAACCAGGTCACCAACATCAGCCGTTTCACCACCAGTAGAATAGATGCCGATTCCCAATTCGCGAAGCTCAGAAAGGATTTCTTCTGTACCATTGATAATTTCCGCAATCACTTCTCCGGGAATGAGGTTTTTATTTCTGCCAATGGTGGAGGAGAGAAGAATATTGTCAACAGCCCCGATACAGAGGAGGTCATCAATATTCATGATGATAGCATCTTGTGCAATACCTTTCCAAACAGAAATATCACCTGTTTCCTTCCAGTATACATATGCTAATGAAGATTTAGTGCCAGCCCCATCAGCATGCATAATATTACACCATTCTGGATCTCCACCCAAAATATCTGGAATTATTTTGCAAAATGCTTTGGGAAACAGTCCCTTATCTATGTTTTTTATCGCATTGTGCACATCCTCTTTCCCTGCGGATACGCCGCGTTGATTGTATTTTAAATCTGACATCTTACGGCAAAAATAAGGAATAGGACTGAATTAATGAATCTAATTCGTGTAATTTAATCACTTATTATTATACGCCAGTGTTCAATCAAATCTTCGAGATTGCTTTTTGCATTAGCTGGACTTGTGCTTGGTAAACAGCTATAAATAATGCCTGCCTTTTTCTCGAAATGCTTCAGATACAAACTGTATGCTTTTTGTCCATTAAAGATAATATGTTTGATTGAAGTGTGGGTCTCTAACAGCTCTGCAATCGCATTGGGGCGTTCATTTTGTATGGCTAAATCCATGCTTCCAGGACGAGAGGCTTCAGCACAAACATCCCAAAAACCAATATTGTTTCTGAGTAAGATACCTATCCGCTCGGTATAACTTATTGGCTCCGGTGCATTGAACAGATATTTGATGACTTTCCAAAATCGATTTTGGGGATGCGCATAATATTCATTTTCCACAAGCGATTTATCTCCGGGTAACGAGCCAAGGATGAGGATCTGGGTAGTCGAACTTACTATAGGCTGAAAGGATCTTTTGAGCATAACCAAAAATAGTAATTTTAAAATTTCATTTGACATATGAAAATATAATAGTATATTTATGATATTAAAATGATATCAAATATATATTAAAAAATTATGGAAAAACTTATTAAACCTATGTCAGGCTATTTAGCTTTATTGATTGCTGTTTTCTCTTTTGTCGCAGCAATATTTTCATTTGCTAACGTAGAAGAAAGCTCACTGTATGTCGTATTGGGAGTATTGTTGATGATCGCTACTTTTTTTATTCTGAAAGGATTAATGATCATTAATCCAAATCATTCCCGTGTATTAAATTTCTTCGGAAAATATGTTGGTACAGTAAAAGAGAACGGTCTTTTCTTTGTCAATCCCCTGTATTCGACTATACGGATAAGTCTTCGTTCAGATAATTTGCAGGGCCAGACATTGAAAGTAAATGACAAGATGGGAAATCCTATCGAGATTGGGGCCGTGATTGTTTGGCAAGTAGGAGATACCTATAAAGCCGCCTATGATGTAAGTAATTACACCTCATATGTGCGTACACAGAGTGAAGCAGCCGTAAGACATTTGGCTGGCAGTTTCCCCTATGATAATCTTGAGGATGAAGGTGCTGAAATTACATTACGAGAGGGTGGAGATACCGTAAACCATATTCTTGAACAAGAATTGTCGGATCGTTTGGCACCAGCTGGGGTTATTATTAAGGAGGCAAGAATAAGTCATTTGGCTTATGCTTCTGAAATAGCCGGCGCAATGCTTCAAAGGCAACAAGCAGCAGCTATTGTGGCAGCAAGGGCAAAAATTGTGGATGGAGCCGTTGGGATGGTCGAGATGGCCCTAAATAAGTTGTCAGAAAAGGATATCGTAGTGCTAGATAATGAGAAAAAAGCAGCGATGGTCAGCAATTTAATGGTGGTACTCTGTGGAGAGAAAGCAGCGACACCAATTGTGAATACAGGTACGTTGTACCAATAAACGAAATAGAATGGCGGATAAGAAAAACTTTATGCTGCGCTTAGACGATCAAATGTACAAAGCATTAGAAAAATGGGCGGCGGATGAGTTTAGAAGTGTGAATGGGCAGATAGAATATCTTTTACATAAAGCGCTACAAGAAAATAAAAGATTGGGTGCAGAGAAAAAGACTGCTGATAAGAAATAGGATACAATAAGCAACGAAAACTGTACCTTTGGCTTCGCATTTGACAAAGCTAAAGGTACTTTTTATTTAATGTTTTAACGAAAGAAGATGAAGATTAATCCAGCATATAAGTTATTGGTCGTAAGCACAAGTACAATTTATGGTAGTGAGTTTTTAGAATATATTAAGCACGACTTTGTCGAATTTATTCAGTCAGACGAATTATTGTTTATCCCTTTTGCGAGACCTTCGGGCATCTCATTTGATGCCTATACGGCTAAAGTTCAAGAAGCCTTAACAGATAGGGGGGTAACCGTCACGGGATTGCACCAGTTCCCGAATATGAAGAAAGCAATTCAAGATGCGAAGGCTATTTTTATTGGCGGCGGGAATACATTTTTACTTTTAAAAACCCTTTATGAACTGGATTTAGTCCAGCAATTGCGTTTACAAGTAGCAAAGGGAATTCCATATGTTGGCACATCAGCGGGTTCCAATTTAACAGGGCTGACTATTGGAACTACAAATGACATGCCTATTGTTTATCCGCCCAGCTTTGATGCGCTTGGTTTTTTACCATTTAATATCAATCCACATTATTTGGATCCATATCCAAAGTCCACGCATCGAGGGGAAACGAGAGAAACGCGAATTAAGGAATTTCATCAGCTGAATACGCAGCCCGTCATTGGTTTACGTGAAGGTAGCTGGTTGCATGTAAATGATGGAAAAATACAGCTGCAAGGTAATTTGGCTGCGTTGCTTTTTAGGCCTGGCCTAGAGCCAGTGGAGCTGGCGCCTGGATTAATTAATTTTTAAGCTATTGTAAAATCTATAGCGCTATTAAACCAAATACATCCGTCCACGCAGTATTAGGGGATTTAAGGCTTTATTAGCCCCAACTATCATTAGAAAAAATAGTGTTTCTATTTGTTGGAAATAATACAAAATAAGCTACTTTTGCCCTAAATCCATTAATTATCTTCCAATGGAACAAAATTCAGCATTACACCCAGCCGATATCGCGGAAGAAATCTCGCGTTTAAGCAAAGGCGAACAACATCAGCAATTTATAAGTTATCCTTTGGAGGATAGGTTGGAAATCTTTTGTTTTCTTGAATTGGATGTTCAATACACATTGATCAAATCAATGACGGAACATGAACTCTCCGAATTGCTGAATAATTTAAAACCAGATACCCGTAATGATCTATTGTCGGAACTGCCGGATGATTTAATTAAATACCTGATCAATCTTTTAAATGAGCGCGAAAAGCAAATGGCCTTGGAGCTGATTGGTTATAAGGAGGATAGTATCGCCCGTCTAATGACGCCAATGTATGTGCAAGTTCGCCCTTATTATACAGTTGACGACGTCTTTCGACATATTAAAGTGTTTGGAAAAAAGGCTGAAACACTCAATTTTATTTATGTTGTTGATGAGAAAAACGTGTTGATCGATGATTTGAAAATTGGTCAATTACTGCTATCAGATTCTTCGACAAAGATTTCTGATTTAATTGACTATAATTTTGCAGCGATTAAAGCTTCAACACCAATGGAGGAAGCTTTCGAGATTTTTCAGAAATATGACCGAAGCGCTTTGCCTATCATCACAGAAGCTGGCGTATTAGTCGGAATTGTCACATTCGATGATGTGCTAGACCGAATTGAAGATCGAGACACAGAAGATATACAGCGATTTGGAGGAATGGAAGAACTAGATCTGGCGTATACCAAAACCCCTTTATTACAATTGATTCAAAAAAGAGCCGGCTGGTTGATCATCTTATTTTTTAGTGAGATGCTTACAGCCTCAGCAATGGGATTTTTTGAAGGGGAATTGGAAAAGGCCGTTGTGCTAGCGTTATTTGTTCCCTTAATTATATCCAGTGGTGGTAATTCCGGATCGCAGGCCGCATCGTTAATTATCCGTGCAATGGCGCTAGGAGAATTAAAGCTTAAGGATTGGTGGTACGTGATGAAGCGTGAAGTCTCGTCAGGTTTGATTCTAGGGGGGATATTGGGGACGATCGGCTTTCTACGGATATTGGCCTGGCATTTTCTAGGTCTGTATGATTATGGTCCCTATTGGATTGCCATTGGTTTTACGGTAGCAGTTTCCCTATTGTTTATCGTTCTATGGGGAACGCTTTCAGGTTCGTTTATTCCATTTATTTTACGTCGGTTCGGATTGGACCCTGCTACAGCGTCGGCACCATTTGTTGCTACTTTGGTGGACGTTTCGGGATTGATCATATATTTTACTGTCGCTGCTTTCTTTTTGCAGGGAAAGTTATTATAGTTCGATGCTAAAGTCTACCATGAAGAGCCTAAATCATACCGCTCATTTTAGGCTCTTTTAACCGAATAATTTCTTTTTTTGTTAGTGAACTTCCTCCGTTAAACCATTCATTTATGCCTGCTTTATAAAGGGCGTTTGTTGAACGATGCGTTTGTAGTTAAGGCCGTTGCTATTACTATCGTTATTAAACGTATAGCGCTCGAAAGCACAGATCCTGTTTATAAATTGAGTCTTCGGTAGATTCTTTCCTTTAAACCGCCTTTTTGCGCAATATAAATTCCTTTTTTTCCTGAAAATATAAAAGCGACTATACATGCTATTGCTATAAATAAAATAGGTTGAATCCCAAATAGTTCATAGCCCATTACAATACAGGCAAGGGGCGTATTTGTAGCACCTGAAAATACAGCAACGAATCCCATCGCAGCCAAGAGGGCGACTGGAAGCGGAATAATCATGCTTAATGCGCTTCCTAAGGTTGCTCCGATAAAGAAAAGTGGCGTGACTTCTCCACCTTTAAAGCCAGCAGAAAGGGTGAAAGTTGTTAAAAGCAATTTGATGATAAAATCATAATAGTTCGACTGATTTACAAATGCATTCTGAATTGTTGGAATACCAAGCCCAATATAGCTGTTGATGTGAAATAAAGTAATAATGATTACCAAAATAATACCACCAAATACCGGTCTAAGCAGCGTGGATTTAATCCGTTTGAATTGCAGACTAAAGAAGTCACCGCACCATCTAAAAAGCCATGCAGTAATACCAAATAGGATGCCTGCGATGAGGCTAAATCCAATATTGGTCAAGGATAGTGCGGGAATAGCCCCATGAATTGGATAATGAGTGTGTGGGATATTCCACAATTGACAGCTGAAATTCGCTAAATAAGCGGTGAATAAACAGGGAAGAATACCGAATTGCCTTTTTTTGCCAATAAGTAAAACTTCCAGTCCAAATATCGTTCCGGCAAGGGGAGTGCCAAATACAGCCGCAAAGCCAGCGGTGATTCCGATAGATATCAATATACGGCGTTCAGTTTTATCGAAGTCAAACCAGCGATTGAGCTGATCGGAAATCGCTCCTCCAATCTGTACAGCTGTTCCTTCACGGCCTGCCGAGCCGCCAAACAAGTGAGTCAACAAAGTGCCGAATAAAGCTAAAGGTACCATAGTAAGGGGGATGCGGCGCTGAGGATGAAGGTATTCTTCAATGAGCAGGTTATTCCCTTTGCTTGAAGTATTACCCCAATACGTATAGGATAACGCGATAACTAGTCCCGCTAAAGGAAGGCCATAAATTATCAAAGGATGAGCTTCTCGGTAATGCGTTACCCAATTGAGGGAAAAGAGAAAAAACGCACAAATAGATCCTACGATAAAACCTATCACACTACAGGAGATAAGCCATTTAAGAAAAAAATGAAGATTGCTTTGATTTAAATGTATTATAGCCATCAGTCTACACTTTATATAAAATTGTCTTTTTATATTAAAATAGTAGACGTCATCAGCTTCGTAAGGCGGTTCAGGGCAGACATCATTGCCATATGTAATTCAAATTTACAAAAAGCGAATGATAATAGCAACCCAACCAGCGATCATAAGCAATCCACCAAGTGGCGTAATCGGACCAAGAAACTTAAGATTCTTCCTCCAATACTCGGCGAACGATAAAAAATAGATACTTCCGGAAAATAAGATAGTTCCTAAAGTGAAGAGATAAAATGCAACTCTTTCAGATTGATATTCAAAGGAAAGATTAAATCCCAAAGCCAATAGGGTTAGCGCAGTATACATTTGATAGCGAACGCCTACTTCAAACGACTCGATCTTCTCAGCTGATAAGATTTTTTTGAATGCATGGGCTCCAAAAGCACCGAGGATAATAGCGATACCACCAAGTAGGGCGGCTGTGATAATAACAAAATTTTGCATGCCTAAATTCACTAAATTGAGGGTTTGATCATATCAATATGTAGAATTCCAAAATCGGGGTAGGGGTCGGAAATTTGTTTAAATCCTAGCTTTTCATAAAAAGACTTTAAATGAAATTGCGCACCTATCTGTATCTCGCCTGCACCAAACTCTTCGTAGAGAACGGTAATCGAATGATTCATTAATTGTTGACTTAGTCCTGTTCCACGAGCCTGCTCTGCGACAATGACCCGTCCAATGGACGCTTGTGGGTAGGAAAGCCCGGGGGGGACCAACCTGGTGTATGCCATAATTTGATCATTTTGCTCCGTCCAAAGATGAAGACAAGCGAAATCTTTATCGTCCAATTCAGGGTATAAGCATTTTTGCTCCAAAACAAAAACATCCATTCGAAGCTTTAAGATGCGATACAATTCTTTCGTATTGAGTTGGTCAAATTTCTTGAGATTCCACTGAAAATCCATAATTGAAATAAAAAAAGAGTCAAATTATGCAATTGAGATATCAGGGCAGATGTACCCAATTTTATTTGACTCTATAGGTTTGAAAGATTATGCTAGAAGACGCTTAACAACTTCAGAAATAGTTTTACCGTCCGCTTGTCCAGCAAGCTTTTGATTTGTCGCTGCCATTACTTTACCCATATCTTTAATGGATGAAGCACCTGTTTCGGTGATAATTGCTTTGACGATGGCTTCAACTTCTTCCTTGCTTAATTGTTTTGGTAGATAGGCTTCAATAACTTTTTCTTCCTCAACTTCAATTTCATAAAGATCTTCGCGGTTTTGACTTTTATAAATTTCAGCAGATTCGCGACGTTGCTTTACGAGTTTTTGTAAAACTTTAACTTCCGCCTCCTGGGTAAGATCTTCACTGTGACCTTTTTCGGTTTTTGCAAGTAGAATTGCTGCTTTAATTGCTCGTAAACCACGTAATTTTGCGGTGTCTTTTGCGATCATTGCGGCTTTAATGTCTTGATTTATTTGTATTTCTAATGACATGATATTTAATTTATTTTCGATTGACAATGGTGCCCGTAGCTTGTGCAGTAGGCATTATTAATAGATCGTTGATATTGACATGCGCAGGTCTAGTAATGACAAAGAGGATGGTTTCGGCAATGTCTTTTCCTGTTAGAGGTTGCACACCATTATACACATTTTTAGCTTTTTCGCGATCTCCGTGGAAACGAACTTCTGAAAACTCCGTCTCGACCATTCCAGGGTCGATGGATGTTACTTTAATTCCTTGAGGCAGCAAGTCAATGCGCATGGCTTTGGTCAACGCATCAACAGCATGTTTAGTGGCGCAGTATACATTTCCATTCGGATAAACTTCTTTTCCTGCAATAGATCCCAAATTGACAATATGAGCACCGTTTCCAGCATCCATAAGTGGTATTACAGATTTACTCACATAAAGTAAGCCTTTTATATTCGTATCAATCATTCTATCCCAATCTCCGATATCTCCATTTTGAATCGGATCCAATCCTTGGCTCAAACCCGCATTGTTGATTAGAATATTTATATTTTTCCACGCTGAAGGTAGACCATCAATTTGATGCGCAACCTGCTCTGCATCTCGAACATCAAGTTCAAAAATGTGGATTTGAATTGTCGGGTAGGCAGCAAGAAGAGTATCTTTTAATTTTTCTAAACGATTTAGCCTACGGGCGCAGAGTAAAAGATTGTAGCCCTCTTTCGCTAGTAGCTCAGCGCAGGCCTGACCGATTCCAGAACTTGCTCCTGTGATAAAAACTGTTTTAGTCATATATTCTCACTCTTTGATAATAAAATATAATTAGATCAGCCTCAAACAATAGTAGCAGCATTGCGCTATTTTGTAGCAATGTAAATCGTACAGATACCAAATGTTTGCGTTCTAACAATAGTTTCATTGAAACCTGCCTTTTTGTTGATAGCAACAAATTTTTGTCCATCCGGAAATTGAGCAACAGATTCTGGTAGGTATTCATACGCGCTGGAATCTTTTGAAAAAAATTTTCCAATGGTCGGCGTGATAAACTTGAAATAAAAATTGTAGAGTTGTTTAATGGGGAATTTTTTAGGATTTGAAAATTCTAAAATCACAGCCTTTCCACCTGGTTTTAATACGCGGTAAATGTCTGACAGCCCCTTTTCTAAATTTTCAAAGTTTCGGACTCCGAAAGCTACTGTGACAGCGTCGAACGTGTTATCTTCAAACTGAAGCCTCTCAGAATCACCTAGTGCAACTTCAAATTGATTGCCCAAGCCCTTACTGGTTATCTTCTTCTTAGCGACCTCAAGCATTCCTTGGGATATATCAACTCCGATAATCTTTTTTGGATTCAGGATTTTAATTGATTCCAATGCAAAATCACCGGTTCCTGTCGCTACATCCAACATCAGTTGCGGTTTTATGGATTTCAAAGCGTTGATGGCTTTTTTGCGCCAGATAATGTCGATTCCCAAAGACAGGAAATGGTTTAAGAAATCATAGGAATGGGAAATGTTATCAAACATATCTGCTACCTGTTTTTTCTTTCCATCCTTGGTGTCTTTATAGGGTTTTAATGTTGAGGAGTCGTGCGTCATTTTACAAAGATACGATATATGAATATTTTTTAGTGCTTAAAAAGGGATTTGTTTTATGCAAAAGTGAGTTTGTTTCGATGATAGTGGCAGCTATTGATTTATTCAGTATCATTTTGCTTATTCACAATAACTTAAGTTATTAACATTTATTAATGTACTGGTTTTTAGTGTTATTTTTTTGTTTTCAACATTTTTTCAACAACACATGTTGAAAACTGTCGGTATAAAACTGTGTTCTTCAAAGCTTTTTGAGGTTTAGATGCCGTTCTTTAAATTTTGCTGTGTGTAACTATGCATGGCGGTGAATTTTATTTTTTATACATTTGTTATCCTATCTAGAATTTGTAAGGATAGCAAAGCTATATTTCTGATATAATATCATGATGAACGACAGTAATTTTGAAGCGAATAATACGGATAATAACAAACGGGGAAGTTATGGTGAACGCCGTACCAAATTAAATAATTTGGTGAGCGGTTTGGGCAAACTTCCGCCGCAGGCAGTAGATTTAGAGGAGGCTGTTTTGGGTGCTTTAATGCTTGAAAAGAATGCGCTGAGTGAGATTATCGATATTCTGAAACCGGAATCGTTCTATAAGGAATCACATCAAAAGATCTTTGAAGCGATTTTTGGTCTTTTTCAAAAAACTTCCCCAATTGATATTTTAACCGTTACTTCTGAACTTAGACGGATGGGCGCCCTTGAGATGGTCGGCGGTGCTTATTACATTACACAGTTGACGGATCGAGTCGTATCGGCTGCTAATATTGAATATCACGCACGTATCATTTCTCAAAAATATATTCAACGCGAACTTATTAAAGTTTCGACCGAAATTATTAATAGTTCATATGATGAGACCTCAGATATTTTCGATCTTCTAGATCATGCTGAGAAAAGCTTATTTGATATCGCGCAGAATAACCTGCGACGAGATTCGAGAAAGATGGATGATATTATGCGTGAAGCGATTTCAAATCTTGAAATGCTTCGAGATCGTACTGATGGTCTGACTGGTGTACCTTCAGGCCTAACAGCATTGGATCGAATGACTTCAGGGTGGCAACCTTCTGATCTTGTAATTATTGCGGCACGTCCAGCCATGGGAAAGACGGCATTCGTGCTTTCCGTTGCACGTAACGCCGCTGTGGAACACGGCAAAGCAGTTGCTGTATTCTCGTTGGAGATGTCATCGGTTCAGCTAGTCAATCGTCTTATCGCCGGTGAAACCGAAATTGAGCAAGAAAAATTGAAAAAAGGAAATCTAGCTGATCATGAATGGCAACAATTACATTCGCGAATCGGACGGTTGACTGATGCGCCTATTATTATTGATGATACTCCTGCACTGAATGTGTTTGAATTTAGAGCAAAATGTAGGCGTCTAAAAGCACAATACGACATTCAAATGGTGATCGTCGATTACTTGCAGTTGATGCACGGAAAAGCTGAAGGTAAAGGTGGTGGTAACCGTGAACAAGAGATTGGTAGTATTTCTCGTGCGTTGAAGTCTGTTGCAAAAGAATTAAATATTCCTGTGCTTGCATTGTCGCAATTGAGTCGTGCGGTGGAATCAAGGCCAGGTAATAGCAAACGTCCTATGTTATCCGATTTAAGGGAGTCTGGATCTATTGAGCAGGATGCGGATATGGTACTTTTCTTATATAGACCAGAATATTACGGCTTAACAGAAGATGAAGAAGGGCGTCCTACTGCTGGTGTCGGCGAAGTTATTATCGCCAAGCATCGTAATGGTGAGACCGGAATTGTTCCACTTCGTTTTGTCGGTAAATTTGTAAAGTTTGTGGATTTAGAAGATGAGTTTTCTGGTATGGGTGGGGGAGATGGATTCGGTGATGCACCTGCTACATTTTCTGCTTCGGCATTGAACCCATCACCAAACTTTGCTGATGATTTTAGTGCCGGAGGTTTCAGTGGCGGTATTACCATGCCATCTCGAATGAATGATATGCCCGATGATGCACCATTTTAGTGATTAATTTTACATATGTATTCCTAATAATAAAAAACCGAATGATTTAAATTCGGTTTTTTCGTTTAAAACGGTCATGTGCCTTATACTGCCTATGTGGGGGGGGCTTGTTATCTAGGTAGGGTATGAGTATCTGTCGATTGTCTGTATATGCTGTGGTTTATTTGATACACTTGTTAAATGCAGAATAGATGAAAAGTGAATGAATATAGGAACAATCGGAGTGAACAATTCTTGCCTTTTTGATTGGCTTTATTTTAAATAAATTAGAACTTTACTTAATTTGTACACATACCCAATTTATTAAGATTTTAGGGCTTGGCTAAATGTTGTGATCCGATTTAAAAGTGTCGGAAACAAGACAAGCGCTATTTTATTGCAACACTTATAAAATGTCTAGATGAAGATAACATTACTTTGCATAGGTAAGACGGATGAAAAATACCTGCTTGAGGGAATTGAAAAATACACTAAGCGATTAAAGTTTTATGTCAACTTTAGTATTGTTGTTCTTCCCGATATCAAAAATGTTAAGAGTCTTTCTGCTGAACAGCAGAAAGACAGGGAAGCCCTTTTGATTTTAAAGCAACTGCAGCCCCAGGATTTTGTTGTTCTGTTGGATGAACATGGAAAAGAATTTAGGTCCTTAGAGTTTTCTGCTTATCTGGAGAAGATGATGATACAAAGTGTCCAACATCTGGTGTTTGTCATTGGAGGGCCTTATGGTTTCGATCAAAAAATTTATGATCGAGCGAAGTCAAAAATCTCGCTATCCAAAATGACATTTTCCCACCAAATGATAAGATTGTTTTTTACAGAGCAGCTATATCGAGCTTTTTCCATCATGAAGGGCGAGCCTTATCATCACGAATAATATGGAAAAAAGTTGTTAACTTCATCATGAATAAAAACAAGCTTATGAATTTGCCAAATAAACGAGATTATCACTATAAAAGTGACGAAGGAGAGAAAAATAGCCAATTGAATAAATACATTATGATTGCTTGTATCATTATAGTAATCATATTGGCATTTTTTTTCGCATAGGTTGATACCTCGCCATACGGATGTTAGTAAAAGAAATAAATCTCTTACTTAATATCCGTATGGAGGATATCAGCAGATGATTTTAATAAAATTTAATTGAAGTATTTAAGCTAGAACGCTTAAATTTTTGGAGAAGGTTGGCAGGTTTTGCGCGTTCTTTTTGGCGTAGTGTTGTTTACGAATCCCCAATTAGTCATGTAGAACGATAAGGGATTGATCTCTAATAATTTTTTCATTTTTTCTTTTTTAACCATATAATAATTTATTGATACATTATGTATAACATCAATAATCGAGCCAAATTCCATTATTTGCCATTTTTGGCTAAATAACTACCTCTCTACTGCGGCTATTTGTGAATATAATTTAAGTCTAATTGAAAAAAGCAGCCCCGTGGGAAAGGGCTGCTCTAGATCAATTCATTTATTTTTTATCAATTTTATATAATTTTCCGAGGTCTGTTATAGCATACAAAGCACCATCTTGACCCTGAGTAATATCTCTAAATCGCTGTCCTTCATTACCTAATAGACGCTCTTCTCCAACCACCTTGTTATCCTTTAGTATAATTCTAGCAATATGCATGCTGCTTAGTCCGCAAATGAAGAGATTATTCTTCCATTCTGGAATGTTTTGCCCAGTATAGAAAGTAATTCCACTCGGAGAGAGGACAGGATCCCAGTAATAAACGGGTTGTTCTAATCCATCTTTTTGCTGTATACCCTCACCAACTTTATCCCCTTTATATTCTATGCCATACGTAATCGTTGGCCAGCCATAATTCTTACCAGATCCAATTCTATTCAATTCATCACCTCCACGTGGGCCAAATTCGGTTTCCCAAAGATCGCCAGTTTCCGGATGTAAGGCGAGTCCCTGAGGGTTGCGATGCCCATAGCTGAGAATTTCAGGGCGTGCATTCGATTTGCCCAAAAATGGGTTCCCTTGGGCAGGTTTTCCATCGGTGGTAATACGTAAAATCTTTCCTAATGCTGCATTTAAATCCTGCGCCAGAGGTCTTGTAACCAAATCAGACCTCTCGCCTGTGCTGACAATAATATTTCCATGTTTGTCAAATATAATGCGTCCGCCATAATGCAAGTTGCCTTTATGAGCAGGAGTGGCTTGATAGATCACCTTAGCACCTTCTATGGATTTTTCATCGGCAGATAGTTTTCCCTTTGCAACAGCAGTTAATGTTCCGGCGGCTGTATTATCGGAAAAAACCCAATATACCATACGGTTTGACTCGAAATTTGGGTCAAGTCGTACTCCCAAAAGTCCTCCTTGCCCGCTGCTATTGACCTGAGGTAAGCCCTTAATTGGTTCACTTAATTTCCCTTCTGCTGTTGCAATTCGGAAATCGCCCTCTTTCTCTGATATCAATAATCGGCCATCAGGCATTGCGGTGATGCCCCAAGGTGATTTTAATCCCTCTGCAATCACTTTACCGTTATAAGGTGTGGTGGTTTTTGCACCCTGAATTCTAGTTTGTCCTGCAAATGCCGGTTTATAATTTGTGTTTGCCTTTTGGGTTTCTACAGCAGGATAGCTTGTTGTATCCATCGGAGCATTCGCACTACTATCCGAACCTGAAGTCGAATTGGCAGGGCTTGAATGGCATGCCGTCAATCCTAATGATACTGTTAAAAGGCTTATAGTCAATTTGGTTTTCATTATCTGTAAGTTGTTTTGGTTTGATTATCGATTTGAAGATATTAAAAATTAACGAAATATTATTTTACGGGAATGTAATATTATAAATAGGATTACAGCCTATCCCAATGAAGACAGATAGATCGATCCTTTAACAGATGATTACAACTCGTCAAGACACTATTTTCCCGAAAGGCAACTGTTTACGATCTGCTGTAGTTCACTATCCTTGTTGATGTAATAATCACTTATATCCAGAATCGTATTGGTGTTTAAATTATATGTACATACAGGAAGGTAGTTGGGTTCTGCAGAGGTTTCCAACGTTTTAAAATACTCCGCACTTTCCTGAATACTTGAAAACTCTTTAGATTCGCAATGCTGTGTTTCCTGATTATATGCAATGGTTATAAAGTTCTTTTTCATGTTATCCACCTTTTAACAGAATAACGAAAATTGCGAAGTAAAAGTTTTAGAAATTTTTCAATTTAAAAATTATTGCCTCCTATTTTATCAAACGGTGATATGGCTGGCATCTATTGACTGTCCAAAAAATATCTTTGCTTTGCTTTCAAAATCTAGCGGATCATCGGTCGTATAAAATGCCAATTGTTCCTTTTGGGAACAAATCGTCTCAATTTCTTTATGTCTATTAAGATAGTCTTTTAAGCTAGCCGCGACAATAGGGCCTTGAGAGATGATCTGTATATGGTTTGGTACATATTTCTTGATTACAGGCAATAATAGCGGGTAGTGCGTGCAAGCAAGCACTATGGTATCAATCTGAGCCGATTGATGTAAAAGTTCCCGTATATCCTTTTCGACAAAATAATGGGCGCCTTCGGTATTAATTTCGTTGTTCTCCACTAGTGGCACCCAAAAAGGGCAGTCGTGCTGAAAAACCTCAATTTCAGGGTTAAATTTGTGAATTTCTATTTTATAGGATTCTGATTTTACGGTCCCTGTAGTGGCTAAAATACCAATTTTATTGGTTTTGGTAAAATTATGAACCATTTCGGTAGTGGGTCTAATTACTCCAAGTACTTTCTTTCCCACGGGAAGATCGTTTTGTTGAATGGTTCTTAATGCTTTAGCTGAAGCTGTATTACATGCCAGTATAACAAGGTTACATCCCAGGTCGAATAGTTTAAAAACACATTGTTTGGTGTAATTATAAACAGTCTCAAACGAGCGTGTACCATAGGGAACACGGGCATTATCACCTAAATAGATATAATCGTATTGAGGCAAAAGGTGTTGAATTTCTTTGAAAACGGTGAGACCGCCATAACCAGAATCAAAAATGCCAATAGGACCGGGAGCTTTTAAATTATTCATAACGTACTGTTATAAGTTCTTTCACTTATAACAGTACGTTACAAGATTCAGATTTATTGAAGCAAAGATGGTTTCTCTTTATATATTTTCCAAATTAATTCGCCAAATAATGTATTCGTCCAAGCAAACCAATGTCTTGTGAACTTTTTCGGATCGTCTTTATGAAAAGATTCATGCATAAAGCCGGTTCCACCATGAGTATTTACCAAAGTCTTAATACAGTTACGAATCTCCTCATCATTTGTCGAAGTCTGTGCCCGCATGATAATGGACATCGGCCAGATCATATCTCTGCCTATGTGAGGACCACCAATTCCTTCTGCTGCGGTTCCTTTGAAAAAGAATGGATTTTTATCGGACAGCACAAAGTTACGGGTACGTTGATAAACTTCATTATTAATATCGACAGCTCCTAAGTACGGTAAGGCCAGTAAGCTGGGGATATTGGCATCATCCATCATCAGATGACTCGAAAACCCGTCCACTTCGAAGGCATATATACGACCTAGTGTTGGGTGATCGATGATACCGTACTTATTTACTGCTGCTTCTACCTCGTTTGCAAGTGCTTCCATTTTATCGGCGAGTGCCTGTTCATTTTTGACTTTTTTCAATATCTCTGCAGATTGCCTAAGACTCACAATTGCAAACAAATTGGAGGGAATCAAAAAGGAGAAAATGGTAGAATCGTCTGAAGGTCGAAAACTAGAACAGATCAATCCAACTGGATTCACAGGATACCCATAACCATCAACCTGCAACGTATCTGATCCTCTTGAAGTAGTGCGCTCAAATTTATAAGGACCGAGACTGTCATTTCGTTGTTGCTCAACGAAAGTTTGATATATTTTATGTTGGGCGTCCAGCCATTCCTCATTAAATGGACTACTGTCTTTGGTTTCTTTCCAGTAATGATAGGCTAATCGAATTGGATAACACAACGAATCGATTTCCCATTTCCGTTCATGAATCCCAGGTTTCATGTCGGTATGATCGCTAAACCATTCGCCCTTTTTGGTTGGATCATTATAAAATGCATTGGCGTAGGGGTCAATATTGATGCATTTACTCTGCTTTTGGATTAGTCCAACAATCAGATCCTGTAGTTTTTTATCCTTTTTCATAAAGGGAAGATAGGGCCATACTTGCGCACTGCTATCACGTAACCACATGGCGTCTATATCTCCTGTAATAACGTACGTGTAGTTTCTTCCGTTTTGGACATAGGGGAAAACTGTGGTGTCAAGGGTATTGGGAAAACAGTTATTAAATAACCACGACAGCTCCTTATTTTTAACATTTTTCTGAAATTCTACAATAGCATCCTCTATTACTTTACTCGAAAAAAGCCTCTTCTCTTTGACGGTACGCACTGTAGGAAAAGAATGTTCTTGAGCAAATGAAAATTTGCTGGTAAGTGCACCCGCGGTTAACAGGCTTGCGTTTTGGATAAATGTTCTGCGCTTCATGCTTATTAGGACTGTTTATTTATGATATAAGGTTATTTAATAACATGCAAGATATAAATATTTTTGAATAAAAGGAATAGCAAATACGATTTAGCATTTTAAAATTGACCAAAGATGTGAATTAAGTCATTTTTATTCGGTTAATTTGCGTTTAGGAATGCATTTTGCTATAAAAAACAATCTTTTAAAAAATTTTATGAGGCTTAATATAACAAAAAACAATAATTTACTTCGATTGACGTTGGCAAGCATTGGAGTAGGCGTTTCCTTAGGAGCTGTTGCCCAAATTAAGAGCCAGCCTTATTCGTATCATTTTTATCAGAAAATGAACGATGCAGTTTATTCTACGGAAACCAGGATCCATACTTCCGCTAAACCCTTCGTCATTAAAGACTCTTTATTGTTAGCCAAGTTTGATTCAATTCAATCCAACAAACCCGTGTCTTCGTCCAACTGGTTTATGCGCAAGATTTTTAATGAACATCTTGTCCAAGTCGAGAAGGACGATTATACATTCTATGCTGATTTTTTACCAGATCTTTATATTGGAAAAGATATGCTAGGAGATAAACGGCGTACTTGGATGAATAGTAGAGGATTTCAGGTGGGTTTAAGTGTTGGGAACAAATTTACTTTCAATACGTCAGCATTTGAAAGCCAGGCAGTTTTTCCTAAGTATCTGGATGACTACATTGTTGCGAATAAAGTTGTTCCTGGCCAAGGAAATACGAAATTTCAGTCTAAAAATAAAATGGACTGGATGTATGCGACAGCGAGCATGACTTATGATGCACATAAATATATCCAGGCCACTTTGGCTTACGACAAAAACTTTATTGGAGATGGTTATCGCTCGATGCTTTTGTCCGACTTTTCTTCGAACTATGCCCATCTTAAATTGACCGGAACAATAGGAAATGTTCAATACACTTCAATTTGGGCCTATATGAACGATCCGACACACCCTAGACAAGATTTAACGGGCACATATCCTATGGAGGGGCAAAATAACACCCGCTTGGGAGATGGAAAGAAATGGGGGGCCTTTCAATATTTGGATTGGAATGTAACCAATAAATTATCTGTAGGTTTTTTCCAATCCGTTGTTTGGGCCGCGCAGGATGAAGGAGGAAGAAGAGGTTTTGATTTTAGTTATCTGAGTCCGGTTATCTTTATTCGTCCTGTCGAAAGTAATAATACGACTTCGCCGGATAAAATGTTTTTGGGCTTAACTTCCAAATATAAGCTTCCATATCGATTGACAGCATATGGCCAGTTCCTGTTAGGAGAGTTTACGGCGAAAGAATTTTTTGCAGGAAATGGATACGCACATAATAAATGGGGTGCACAGCTTGGCGTAAGAGGGTATGATATGTTTGGCGTAAAGAATTTAAACTTTCTAGCCGAATACAATACGGCTAGACCATATACCTACGCGCACTTTAAATCGTATTCAAACTATAGTAACAACGCCGAGCCATTGGCGCATCCAAAAGGGGCAAACTTTAGAGAACTTGTTGGACTGGTTAATTACGCATGGGACAGATGGGACTTTTCATTGCAGGGAATTTTTACTCAAAATGGGCTGGATCTACCCGACGGAAGTAATATGGGGGGAAACATCTTTCAGTCTTATAATACAATACCAAACTTATATGGCAATCATATTGCACAAGGTATAAAGAATAATATCTATTATGCAGACGCGAAGGCAGCCTATGTACTTAATCCAAAGTATAATCTTCGTCTAGAACTCGGATACACCCAACGTTATGCAAAAGCGAAATACGAAACGCCTATCGTCAATAAATCTGGCGTGATCTCATTCGGCCTTCGCTCAAGTTTCAGGGCAATTTATAATGATTTATAACAATGATATTCCGATGAAAAAAATCCTTATACTGAATGGCCCAAATTTGAATTTATTGGGTGTAAGAGAAAAATCAATCTATGGTAGCCAGGATTTCCTTAGCTATTTTGAGGAGCTTAAACAGCAGTTTGAAAGTTTGCAACTACACTATTTTCAAAGCAACTCAGAAGGAGGCCTAATCGATAAGATCCACGAGGTTGGTTTCGAGTTTGATGGAATTGTATTGAATGCCGGAGCGTATACACATACTTCCGTTGCGATTGGTGATGCGATTGCAGCTATTACGACACCTGTTATAGAGGTCCATATCAGTAATGTCCACCAAAGAGAAGAATTCCGCCATCACTCGTTTTTAGCGAAGAACTGTAAAGGCGTAATTTGTGGTTTTGGTTTAGACAGCTATCGATTAGGCATCGAAGCTCTTATCAAATAGAAAAGCGGGAATTTCCCGCTTTTCTATTTGATAATCAAGACGCTGCTCTAACCAATAAGACTTCTAATTTGGGCTTCGTCCGCTCTGATCTGCTCTTTCATTGCTTCTAACGAGTCGAAACGTTCGTCATGACGGATAAAGTGAAGGAATTTTACGCGCAGTGTTTTACCGTAAATATCCTGATCGAAATCAAATAGGCTGATTTCGATAGCTCGGTTCATGCCATCCACGGTGGGTCTAGTTCCTATATAACCCATACCTTTGGCAATTGAAACAGGGCTTTCTTCCTTGTATTCACCAGTAGTAATGTTTTGGATGTGATTGTAGATATGTACCTCAACTGCATATATACCATAGGCTGGTATAAGTTTATGCGGTTCGTGAACCTGTAAGTTTGCCGTAGGAAATCCGATCGTACGTCCGATTTGATCGCCTCTAATCACAGTGCCTGTCAATTCAAAAGGATAACCCAAATATAGATTTGCCGTTTTTATGTCACCCTTTATAAGTGCTTCGCGCACCCGTGTTGAGGATACGGCAATATCATTGATATCCTGCTCGGGGATTTCGTCGACACTGTAATCAAATATGGAGGCAAACTGTTCTAAATCACCCATACTACCCTTTCGATCCTTTCCGAAATGGTGATCGTAGCCTATCACAATTTTTTTGGTGCCGAGTTTTCCTACAAGAACATTACTAATATATTCTTCTGGAGTTTGATTGGAAAAATCACGGGAAAAGGGAATGATAATCAAATGGTCAATGCCAACTTTACTCAACTGACTGACCTTTTCTTCGATATCGTTGATTAAGCGTAAGCTATCATCATCTGGATTGATAATCAACCGAGGGTGTGGAAAAAAAGTAAGCAAAATTGTCTCCCCATTGATTTTATGAGCAGCTTCCTTTAAGTGGGCCAATATTTTTTGGTGGCCAATATGAACACCGTCAAAAGTGCCGATGGTTACAACTGCATTTTCAATAGGTGAGAAATCATCTAAACTTCTGTAGATTTTCATTTATAGGAGTTTTTGCAAAAATAAGATAAAGAATCAATAAAACGGGTTGGTAAAGTTATTTAATGATCTCTTTATGACGTTTTATTTCCGCGATAAGTTTTTCTAAATTCCAGGCATTTTCTACTGAATAATCCCCACTTTTGGTGCGCCTCAAAGAACTTAGATGTGATCCACTCTGTAAGGATTTTCCGAAGTCATAGGCCAGAGATCTAATGTATGTTCCCTTTGAACAGGATATGCGAAAATAAACGTTGGGGAGCTCGATCTTTTCAACAAGAAAGCTATTGATTCGAACTTGACGGGATTTTATTTCAACCTCTTCGCCACGGCGTGCCTTCTCATAGACACGTTCGCCATTGATTTTAATAGCCGAATGAGCAGGCGGAAATTGTTGAATTTCGCCTTCAAATGCTTTCGCAGCTTGCAGTATCATGTCATCTGTAATATGATCGATAGGAAATGTTTCGTTAATTTCTGTTTCCAGATCATAGGAAGGCGTTGTGGCACCCAAAGTAATGGTTCCAGTATATTCTTTGTCTTCGGCTTGGTAACTATCTATTTTCTTTGTGAATTTGCCTGTGCAGACGATAAGTAAACCGGTCGCAAGCGGATCTAAAGTTCCTGCGTGACCGACTTTTAATTTTAACGGCTTGATGGAGTTTCTGATTTTACCAACCACATCAAAACTAGTCCAAGTTAAAGGTTTATCAATCAACAACATTTCTCCTTCAGCAAAATGAAACTTCGCTGAGTTTTCACTAACCTCTATATTTTCCATCAAAAGATTTTAAATAATTTGTAAACTATGACCCGAAAGTAGGAGGGCAAGAATAATAACACCGACGATTATTCGATACCATCCAAATGCTTTAAAACCGTATTTAGTCAAGAAGCCGATAAAAGATTTAATCGCAACGATTGCGACAACGAAACCAATTAGATTGCCTATAATAAGCAAATTAAGCTCTTCGCCATTAAAGGTGTTCCCTTCTTTAAAGAACTTTAGCAGCTTTACAGCAGAAGCACCAAACATCATCGGCAAGGCAAGGAAGAAGGAAAATTCTGCAGCAGCTTTACGTGTCAGTTTTTGGGTCATACCACCGATAATTGTACTAGCAGATCTTGACGTACCAGGGATTAACGCAAGGCATTGATATACACCAATCATAAAAGCTTGTTTGTACGAAACTTTGTCGGAATCTTCTACGGTTGGCTTGTTAAACCACCTGTCGACAAAAAGTAACACTACGCCGCCCACAACCAACATGACCGCGACCATTAGAGGACTTTCCAATAGGGCGTCAATATAATCGTTGAAGAGCAAGCCCAACACTGATGCTGGAATAGCCGCAATGATCAATTTATAGTAAAATGAGAGCGATTTAAAAAAACGTTTGTAGTATAATACCAGAACGGACAATATCGTTCCCATCTGGATGACAATCGTAAATAACTTGACAAATGCCGAGGGTTGGATACCCATTAAGGCAGTGGCTATGATCATATGACCTGTCGAAGACACAGGCAAAAACTCCGTTAATCCTTCAATGATAGCAAGGATGATAGCTTCAATAATAGACATCTGTTAGAATTAAGATTATGCTTTAATTGGATTTGTTTTTGGGACGGTATAAAATTGCTGCAAAGCCTATTGCAAAACCGAGAACAACAACAATCGGTGCCAAAGTAATCTTGGTAAAGCTATAGATATCGGTTTCACCGGACATCAATGTAAAGCCAATGATTACAACCAATACGCTAGCTATAAACAGTTGGTAATTTATTTTGGAGAATACAAACGAACCTTTATTGACTGATTCGGTAGATTTCTTTATTTGAGCCATTTTTTTATCTGTATAAATCGTTAGATTGTGCCTTTAAGTACTTTGTTACAGCGAAATAAGTGCTAAGTCCCGAGATGAGAATCCCAATCAGGATTACTCCTAAAAATATTACAGCAAATTCAAACCAGTTGCGTAAAAATACCAGTTCGGGTATCTGCTGTTGCGCAAACTTCAAGGTTAAAATAAGCAGTAGAATCGCGATCAAGGAACCGAGTAAACCATGAATAATACCATAAGTTATAAATGGTTTACGGATAAAGTTTTTAGTAGCTCCGATGAGCTGCATACTTTTAATTAAGAAACGTTGCGAGTATATAGCAAGACGTATCGTGTTGTTAATTAAAGCTACGGCGATAATTAGCAGGATAACAGCAAATGCAAGTACAATCATCCCTATGATCCGAACATTTTTGTTCACCATGTCAATCAGAGACTCCTGATAAACCACTTCTTTAATTTTATTATTTTTAGAGATCTTCTCAATAAAAGTTTTAATACTATCTGTATTGGCATAATTCTCTTTCATATAAACATCCAAGGAAGGTAAAAGAGGGTTATGCCCCAGATACTGTACAAAATCTTCGCCAAGGTCTTCCTTTAGATTTTTTGCCGCTAACTCTTTACTAATATATTCGGTACGGAGCACATAGTTATCTTTTTCGAGGTCTTTTTGCAATGAAAGAACATCACCTTCGCTCGTGCCATCATTCACGATGACATTTAAGACAATATTTTCCTTAACGTATTTCGAAAGATTTTTAGCATGCACCAAGAGTAATCCCAACATACCTGTTACCAATAACACCAGAGCGATGCTGATAACCGTAGATACATATACAGATTTTGTTTTTCTTTTTTGTGTGCTTAATTCGTATTCTGACATAATAAGCGAAAATTTATTTGCGAAAGTAACTATTTGAGTGGAAGATTTCGAATTAATCTTATAATTACTTTGATAAAAATCAATCCGAACCCCGTTTTCTATCTATGTTTAATTAACTTTTCAATACTATAATTTATTGTTCAAACTACAAAACTTTTATCACATTTCAGTATTAAATCGTAATTTCGCCAGTCATAAAAATTCCTTAAGAATAAAAATGGAGTATAATCACAAATCATTAGAGAAAAAGTGGCAAAAATTTTGGGCGGATCATCAAACGTACAAAACGTCTGATACGCAACAAAAGCCAAAATACTATGTATTGGATATGTTTCCTTATCCTTCCGGAGCGGGGTTGCACGTTGGTCATCCGCTGGGCTATATTGCTTCGGATATCTTTTCAAGATATAAACGTTTAAAAGGTTTTAATGTATTGCATCCGATGGGCTATGATTCTTTTGGTCTTCCTGCGGAGCAATATGCGATTCAAACTGGCCAGCATCCTGCCGTAACGACCGAAGTCAATATCAATCGTTATCGGGAACAGATGGATAACATTGGATTCTCTTATGATTGGAGCCGCGAAGTACGTACTTCAGATCCTTCCTATTACAAATGGACGCAGTGGATTTTTATGAGATTGTTTGATTCTTGGTATAATAAAGAATCAGATAAAGCCGAACCGATCGAAACGTTGGTTGCAAGGTTTGCTAAAAATGGCTCTGCTGCTATTGCAGCAGTAGCTGATGAAGACGTTTTGGAATTTAGCGCCGAAGATTGGAAATCTTTTGATGAAGAAAAACAACAACGTGAATTGCTGAAGTACCGGATTGCTTATTTACGTGAAAGTACAGTAAATTGGTGTGCTGCGCTGGGCACAGTATTAGCGAATGACGAGGTAATCAATGGGGTTTCTGAGCGTGGAGGATTTCCCGTCGAGCAAAAGAAAATGATGCAATGGTCTATGCGTATCACGGCTTATGCCGATCGCCTACTAAGAGGATTGGATACGGTTGATTGGCCCGAACCTTTGGTAGAAATGCAACGTAACTGGATCGGAAAATCGGTGGGCGCTTCCGTGAAATTCCCCGTACCACAATTAGATACGGTCATCGAAGTTTTTACGACGCGTGTAGATACAATTTTTGGTGTTTCATTTGTCGTTTTAGCTCCAGAGCACGAATTGGTACCAGCATTGACTACCCCACAGCAACAATCGGAAGTAAATACCTATATCGAGAAAACTTCCAAAAAATCTGAATTGGATCGTATGGCTGATACGAAAACAGTTTCAGGAGCTTTTACAGGTTCGTATGCCAAGCACCCACTTTCGGGACAAGACGTACAGATTTGGATCGCAGATTATGTATTAGCCGGTTATGGAACAGGTGCTGTTATGGCTGTACCTAGTGGCGATCAACGGGATTATGTATTCGCTAAACACTTCGACCTTCCTATTATTCCTATTTCAGATACCCAAAATATTGAAGAAGAAGCTGATCCTAATAAGGATGGAAGATATATTAATTCCGATTTTATCAATGGTATGACTTATCAAGAAGCTGTACCTGCTTTAATTGCGAAGTTGGAGGCGATTAAATTGGGTAAGGCGAAAATAAACTTCCGTATGCGCGATGCCATTTTTGGACGTCAGCGCTATTGGGGCGAACCCGTGCCTGTATACTTTAAAAATGGATTGCCTTATTTAATTAAAGAGGAAGAATTGCCCCTATTATTGCCCGAAGTTGATAAATATTTGCCAACGGAATCAGGCGAGCCCCCTTTAGCAAGGGCAAAAGGTTGGAAATATGAAGATCAATATGAGTATGAATTGAGTACAATGCCCGGATGGGCAGGCTCTTCGTGGTATTGGTTTAGATATATGGATCCGAAAAACGACGGTGACTTTGTGTCAAAAGAAGCGGTAGACTATTGGAAAGCCGTAGATTTATATATCGGTGGTTCGGAGCATGCTACCGGGCACCTGCTGTATTCGCGCTTTTGGAATAAATTCTTAAAAGATTTGGGCTACCAGAACGAAGAAGAGCCATTCCGTAAATTGATTAATCAAGGAATGATTCAGGGGCGGTCCAATTTTGTATATCGTGTGCTAGATGAGGACGGGAGAGGTACAAATCAATTTGTGTCTTACGGGTTGAGAGATGAATATAAAACGATACCGTTACATGTTGACGTAAATATTGTCCAAAATGATGTGTTGGATTTGGAAAAATTCAAAAACTTCAGACCTGATTTTTCAAATGCTGAATTTGTATTGGAGAATGGTAAATATATCTGCGGTAGCGAAGTGGAAAAAATGTCGAAGTCCAAATTCAATGTAGTCAATCCAGATGATATTATCGAATCATATGGAGCGGACACACTGCGTCTGTACGAAATGTTTTTGGGGCCTTTGGAGCAAGCTAAGCCTTGGAATACTAACGGTATAGAGGGCGTTTATAAGTTTTTACGTAAAGTGTGGCGTCTGTTTCATGACGCCGAGGGCAATTTCAATGTTTCCGACGAAGAGCCTTCTAAAGCAGAATTTAAAGCCTTACATAAAATTATTAAAAAGGTAGAAGATGATATTGAGCGTTTTTCTTTCAATACTTCAGTTTCAGCTTTCATGATCTGCGTGAATGACTTAACAGATTTAAAATGCAATAAGCGACAGATACTGGAACAGTTAATTATCACGCTCCAACCGTATGCACCGCATATTACGGAAGAGCTGTGGACGCTATTAGGAAATGAAGCTGGCACACTTTCTTCCGCTTCTTACCCTATATTTAGACCAGAATATTTAGTCGAATCAGAATTTGCGTATCCGGTATCCTTCAATGGGAAGATGAAATTCAATCTATCGTTAACACTCGATCTAGATCAAAAGGCGATCGAAGATATCATCAGAGCACATGCCGATGTACAACGTCATTTAGATGGCAAAGCCATAAAAAAGATTATTTTTGTTAAAGGGAAAATAATCAATATTGTGGTCTAAACAGATTCACTTCCTAACAAAAAGCCGTTTTATCCATTCGATAAAACGGCTTTTTTATGCTAATACATCTTGAAACGCTATTGTCTTTTCAAAGATAGCTTTCGCATATGGGCAATTGGGAACAATTTTCGCATCGTTCTTTCGTGCGTAGTCAACTGCCTCCAGCACTAATTTTTTGCCTACACTCATTCCTCTATACTCTTCGTACACTTCGGTGTGGTCGATCGAAAATTCATGATCATTTTGCCACGTGTATTCTAAAATTCCGGCTTCACTATTTTCAACCTCCGCAACGAAATTGCCTCTGTCGTCTGTCTCGATGTTTCTTATTTCCATAATTTTTTTTAAAAAATAACGTCTTAAAGGGCGTTTTGTTTTACGTAATTTTTAATTTTTTGCTCACTGTTATGTTTGTTTTCCACTACGTTACCAGGTTTCCTTGATTAAAGCGAAGCACTTGGTATCGAGGACCAGCAAAGCGAATATGGATAGTCAATATGTATTTTTTTAAAGAATTTTTCGTATATTTGCAATTATCTCCTTAGAACACATCGCATTTTTATCTTTTCAACGAAGCTCTAAAGGTCCGAAACCTCCTCGGGAACATTTACTTTAATCCATATTGAATGAGCAAAAGCCAAATCACATTTAACAAAAAAGAACGAGAAAAAAAGAAATTACTCAAGAAACAGCAAAAAAATGAGAAGAAGGAATTCAATAAAACAAACAATGACAAGGGAAAATCTTTGGAAGAATTGTTTGCTTATGTTGATGAACACGGGAATATCTCAGACAGGCCTGCAATAAAATTGAAAGAAGGTGAGAGTCCAAGTATGGTCTCCAATCATCATGATGAGTATTCCTTTGGAAAAGTTGTCCACTATAACAACGATTCCAACTATGGATTCATCAGAGACAACGAAACCCAGCAATCTGTTTATTTCAACGACCGCCTGGTCGGGCAGAAATTGAATTTGAATCAGAAAGTGAAGTTTAAATTTAAGAGTGCTAAGCAAGGCGCGCAAGTGACTGAAGTCTTGATCGAATACTAGCAAGAAGAAAAAACACTGGAAATTTCAGGTGTTTATGATAGTAAGGCCCTTTGTTTGATGTCAAAGTTGTTGAAGTCAAACAAAGGTTTTTTTTTGCATGTTTAAATACTGTGCGTAGGAAACAGACCAATCCTCCTAATATGATTTATGGCACGGTTACATGATTTACTTTTTGCGCAGCTTTAATGTTACCGATTAGTTTTCCATTCAGATTTTCTAATCTGCATGTTGAGGGTTTTCCAGGTTTCACCCTCAATGGATAGTTCCGAACTAATGTTTTCGTTGGTCCGAAAACCTACTCCTTCATAGCATCGAATCGCATTGGAATTCCATTCATAGACATTCAGATCAGCTGTGTCATAGTTACCCTCTATAAAAAGTAGTCTAAGGAGTGCATTTACAGTGCTTTTGCCATAGCCTCTATTCCGTTCGGAGCTTTTTGCAATTAAAATACGGCAAAGTCTCGGGGTATTCCGCTCGAAGTTTAATTCACAATGACCAATAATTTCTTTAGTTGCTGTATCAGCTATTTTAAAGATTTGTCGCTTTGGATCTGTAATGTATTTTTCAAGTTGCTGGTCGGTAAGCGGAAAAGAAAAATAAGGTCCTGCAAACTGCAATAGTTCCCTTGCTGATCCAATCCACGATTTAAATAGTGGGAAATCTGACTTTTCGAATTGAAGGAGTGTTACCATGATTGTTGTTTTTTGTAGCCATTCGGATAGCGCAGATCCAATTTAGACAATTTTGGCAACCAATTCCAAAAATAACCCCTAATTTTACGAATCTTTTAAACACGTTATATGCGAAGCTTTCTTGAGGAGCGCAATCAGGTAATCAAAGAAGTTGCTGAATCAGGTCGTTATATAGCCTATATTCCAGACTAGCTTTTTTACTAGTGGGCGAAAGATTGATCGCCTTCGGTTAGCGCATTTTGCTATTGGTCTAAAATTTTATCGAAGGCAGCGTTGACCTTTCCTGTTGTTTTCCCGAAACAATTCCTGAGCTTTCCTGTATTTAATCATTCAGAGCAACGACAACCAGATTTGGATTTTTCTTACGAAGTTGCTCTTGTAAGAAGTCAAATGCCCCTTTTTGATTCATGGTAACTTGGTGGATTTTGTTGAATTCATTGTAGAAATAGACGCGATAGCTATTAGGGCCCCGGTAATTGCGTATGATTTTCGTTTCAATGCGATGGATCTGATTAATTTCAATACGTTTATTTCCGATCAGCGGGAAGAACAGAAGCTCATTTTTAAAAAAAACATAAGGTGCTATCGCTGAAAAGATGCGGGTCAATCGTTTGGTGTATTGCTCGTAGATAGTAAGGTCATCGATGTTTAGGTGTTGTAATGCCCGAATAAATTTTTGGTTCTTCCTATAAACTACCCAGCTTAAAAGTCCAAATACAAAACCTAAATAAATGAAAAGAAACGATAGGGTAGGGAGTGATTTATAGAAAAATGTAAGCCGATCTTCACTGCCTAACCAATGCTGGAAAAAGGCGGACAGGAAAAAGCCGTAGCAAAGTGCGAACATGGTGAGGAAAATTCCGACGATTACATTGCGGGTCTTTCTGACCTTCTTAAGCTCTGTTATTAAGAAAAATTTCAATGCTGAAGATTCGTTGCTCATGAAGTTTTGAAAAATTTAAATATAGTAAAAGGGTTTGTGTTCTTCCGTGAAAGTTGAATTTTAGCAATTTAAAAACTGGTTTTATATGATGTGTAGCTTTATATTTAGTTATTTATTTAATTGTATTATATCCTTTTATGTTTTAATTAATTCTCCTTTCTGTTGTTTTCTTTTTGTTAGACTTATTATTTACTAATGTGAAGCATCTTATTTTTAAATTTTTCTCGGTGCGGCAGTAATCACGCGATTAAGTTATTTTTAGCGCGTGTATGTTTTCTTTTTTATAAACGATATATCGGTCTTGCTACGTGAAGGAAAGTGTTTTAAATCGACTAAAAACACCTTTATAGGCTATATCTTAGAGCAGTATTGGCTTCGCTGCTTTTAGTTGAATCGACTATGCACTAAAATATGCAAGATTTCTATTATTTAAATCTTGTTTCCTTTACGGCAGCATTTAGAGGCTTTGTAGCTATTTTCTAACCCTTCTATACAAAGAGTTACCTTAATTCCTATTTATTGAGTTAGATCGCATCAAATAACTGCTAAATTGAAAGTTGCTACATTACCATGATCCATTCGGTCTATGTCGATTTACATCAATGTAGCATGGACAAGTCTAGAGAGGCATGGGGTAGGCGATCGCTCCAAACCGATGCTATTTAATACGGTGAAAAGGGTGGATAAAATTTTATCCGCCCTTTTCACCGTATTAAATAAGCCCTTAAAGTCATTTTTATTGCTAATTTTTTTGTTTATTTAAAATCTTAAAACTATTGTTTTTCAGATTTTAATAATTATTATATGTAGTATTTGTATGACCATGTGCTATATTATGCAAAATCGCCCTTATAGTCAGTAAATAGTCTTCTTTTTTTACCATTTAATCCAAAGGAAAGATGAAAGAAGGGGGTACTCATAGCATTATAAGCTCTTAGAAAATATAATCATTTTCCTCGTTTATAGTGCTTTTAACTATCATGTGTGTTATTCTCAATCGGTTATATTGGGACAGTACTTCATTGTCCTACCGATTTCGATATCATGACTGTTGCTTATGCTTTACGGAATTTATCGGTATATAAAACTATCGTATCGATTGAAGTTGGGTGCTATAGATGCGATTTTTTCTATCTTTTTTTTTATATATAGATCTTATTTTCAGTGTTATTATGTGGTTTATGTATATGGATGGTTGGTGTTTAAAATAAGGACATTTGGACATGACAATTAATCTGCGGACATGTTTGCAATCTTAATCTTTAGCCTGATAATTAAGTTTTATTCGGATGGATATGCATTTTAGTCAATAGAATTTTTCCGTTAATAAGCTCATCATTGAATTGGCCAACGGTCGTTTTTTGAAGCATTTCCGAAAGGTTATTGCGTATGGTCTTGAACTCGTGGTGTAGGGGGAAAGGATACTGTTCGGAACAAAATTCAAGCCCCATGCCGCAGCCGACAAACAGGCTTTCACCGTCGATGGCTTTAACGACTTCAGACAGTGGCGTAGACATATCTCCCTGGTCGAGGTAGAATCCACCACCAGGCCGTTTCATGGAGCGAATAATACCCGCTCTGCTTAGATTCTGTAATATCTTACCTAGAAAAGCTTCGGGAGAATGAATGTTTTCAGCTATTTCTTTTAGGGCCACACGCTTATTCTCTTAAGAGCTTTGAGCGATAAAGAAAACTGCCCGTATTCCATATTCACAAGTTTTAGAAAAAATGCCCATAATCTTCTTGCTTTTTTTGCAAATGTACAAAATCAAAAATAGCCATCGCTAATGATTAAAAATTAGAGATGACTATTTAAGGGATGGTGTACAGCTGTTAATTTAGTTGCAAAGATGCCGGGCGAAATTCCTCGAAATGTATGTTGTCAATATCAACACCCTGAGTGGTTAAATATTGAACGTGTTTTTTAATAAAGCCAGATGGGCCACAAAGGTAATAGTTTGCTTTCTGTGGAAGATGAGCGGCGTCTATCTTAGCCAGATCGACCCAGCCCTCGATTGCATTCGTACCTACATCTACTGCCTCATCGTAGAAAGAAAAACTAATCATGTGCTGCTGCTGGCTTTCCAATGTTTTTATCCTTTCTTTAAATGCGTGCAAATCCGGATTTCTACAACCGTGGATCCAGGTTAAAGGTGTCCCTTTTTTCTTGTCAGCCAACTGTTCCAGCATGGCAATTAATGGAGTCTGGCCAACACCGCCACTAATAAACACATGCGGTTTTTCATTCTCAATTAGCAGAAAAGAACCTGTTGGTGCTGTGAGTTCTAGTTGTTTGCCCACCTCCAAGTATTGGTGTAAAAAATTGCTCACCATACCTTCGGGAGTAAGTGTTGAGCTAGCAACCAGCCAAAGAGTTTAGTTCGATTCGGATCGCTTTAGGCTATTCCCAGGTTTTTAGGTTTTTCGGATAAAATGCCCATTCAGGAGTTTTTATCACGTTTTGATCTATATCATACCAGGGACTGAGTTTGCTATTGTTCCAATTGTTTAAAATTTGTATATCTTGAGCTGGCATGTAGCTTTGGGCGAGCAGCACGATTGTTTTCCCACTATCATCCTTGGCCAGATCAACAACGATAACTGCATGGCCAATAGGCGATCCTTTTTGAATGAAAGTGTCTCCAATTTTAACTTCTTGGGTAGTGTTTACATGATGAAGTTCGTCGTGTAGCGAAGCGGTATTAGCGTAGGCAAAGATGTACTCCAAGTACTTCCAATAGGTTAGGTAGGAGTAGTCTCCCTTTGCGTAGTTTGTATAGGCTCGGGGTTTGCCATCAGAGAGAAAGTTGAATTTTATATCCTTATAGCGCTTTTGTCCGTATAAATAATCCGCCCTGAGCCGCATGACTGCATCGGCACACTGATGTAAATCTCGTTTTCCTATGTCCAGTTTTACAACACTATTGTAGATATTTTGTCTACGTTTAATCTTTCCATTGTAATAATGTACCTCCTGATCGATAGGGTAAAGTGGAAGATTTTCAAGAAAATTCCCAAATGCATCAGCTTTGTATTGCAACCTTTTGAATCCTTCTGGTAATAAAAAGCGTGATTTGACCGTCATTCCATTGGGGTCAATAAATTGGTTTCCGTCAGTCCGTATAGCTTCCTTGGATGCTGAATCGATAGCTTGTGTTTTCGATGCGGTGATATTGGGCTGTCCACAACCAAGGAAAACCTGACAAGAGAACAAGGGAATGAGTATAGCTAGTGGCCTCATATTTCTACTTAGTGTATTGCAATCTAGCGAATATACTTAATTTTAAGCGGAAATGGAGGGAGGAGTGGAGCTTTAAAATTAAGAAATTTTTAAGCTATTGATTGGCCCTTTGGATCATTTTCTGATGTAGCTTAGCCGAAGTTAATAAGAATACGGTTATGTCAGAAAAACAGATTTTTCAGACGTCAAGCAAAAAGCGCTGGTACGCTTTTTCATGGATGAGCAGGGCATTGGTAATTGGTTTGATCATTGGTGTTATCGGTGTCGTTTACACATTGGGTAAGATCCAGATTCCTCCGTTTCCAACAATTAATACCAACACGCCGTTGACTGAAAAGTCTACTGCCAGATTAAAGAAATCAAAGCAATTCAAGGAATTTACAATTTTAAAATCCGAATTGGAGAAGATCAAACACGATCGTGATCTCAAGCATCTAAAACATATTGGCTCAAAAAGTAGGATCAATATGGGATTTTATGTCAGTTCCTGGTCAAACGAAGTCCGTGAGCAGTCCCTATCTGATTTACGCCGCAACATCGGTCATTTGGATATGGTCGCCATGGAGTCATTTTTTACAGTACCCAATCAGGATACGGTGGTAGATAAAGCGGATACTGCCGCGCTTAAGGTTATTCATAAGTATAAGCGTAAAGCTATCGCACAGATTTCAAATTTTAGTGGTAACGATTTTGACGGACAAACCGTAAAAGCAATCTTAGTTGATCCAGAAAAACAACAACGTTTTATAGACGATATTCTGTTAAAAGTGAAGCGAAATGGTTTTGGGGGAATAAATATTGATTTTGAAAACTTACAATTGGACGACCGGAAAACCTTAAATGATTTTATGGCACACATTTATACCGTGTTTCATACCGAGGGGCTGCTTGTGTCGCAGGATATTTCGCCCGAAAATGATGATTACGACCCGATCGCCTTACAGAAATACAATGATTACATTATCTTAATGGCCTATGATCAGCATTCCATTGAAAGTAATGCAGGCGCTATCTCCCATCAGGCATGGGTCGAAAAAAATCTCGATGAGCTCTGCAGTAAGGTCGATGCGGACAAGGTAATTTTGGCGCTGGCATGTTATGGCTATGATTGGCCTAAAGGTAGGGTTGGACAGACATTGACTTATGATAATGCCGTCATTTTGGCGCATAATTACAATGCCAAGATTGCTTTTGATCCCGAATCGGCAAATCTAAGTTTTAGTTATACCGACGGAGGAGGAATGTACCACGATGTTTACTTCACAGATGCAGCAACCTATTTTAATCTCATCCGTAAAGCAGATGACTGGGGATTAGCCGGTATTGCTCTTTGGCGTTTGGGTAGTGAAGATGCCCGTTTATGGTCTTTTATTTCAAGATCATTAAGTCAAGAAAGCTTAAAGAAAGATCCATTTGATTTTGGAAAGATACAACAAATCCTTGTTGGAGGAATTCAATATATTGGCGATGGGGAGATTTTGGATTTGGTAAATAGTCCCGCCCCTGGGGAAGCAAATTTCACTTATGACCCGTCGACGCTGATGGTAAAAGACCAGAAGTATGTAAAGACGCCAAGCAACTATGTGATCAAACGCTTTGGAGAAAGAGACAATACGGTAGTTCTTACATTTGATGATGGTCCAGATCCAACATACACACCGCAAGTATTGGATATTTTAAAAAAGGAACATGTACCAGGTGCTTTTTTCCTTGTTGGCGTGATGGCTGAGAAAAATATGGATTTGGTTCGTAGGGAATATCAGGAAGGACATGAAATTGGGAATCATACCTTTTTTCATCCTGATATGTCCACCATCGGACCTAATAGGGTCAAGTTTGAACTAAATGCAACCCGAAAAATCATTGAATGCATAACCGGTCACAGTACAATACTTTTTCGCGCACCTTTTAATGCCGATGCCGAACCACAGACCGTTGCCGAAATTCTACCGGTAGCTCAGAGCAGGAAGGAAAACTACATCAATATCGGAGAATATATCGATCCGAACGACTGGTTGCCCGGCCGTACCGCAGATGAGATCTATAATGAAGTGGTCAAACAGCGCGATAACGGAAACATTATCCTATTGCACGATGCCGGAGGCAATCGAGAAGCGACTATTGCAGCCTTGCCACGAATTATTCATTATTTCAAATCTCATGGTTATAAATTTGCAACGATTGGAGATTTAATGGGCAAAAAGCGTGATGAACTGATGCCTCCAGTAAAAAATGCGTCTGATTCAGGTTTCAGCGGATCTTCCAACCGTTTGTTTTTAGGAACCTTGTTTTATGGTAATATCTTCCTTAATCTGGTCTTTTCCATTGCCATTGTGTTGGCAATTTTTAGAACAGTAATGATTGCTTATTTGGCAATCCGACAAAAGCGAAGGAGTAAAAAGGAACGATTCCAATTGATAGTTGATCCTCAGGAGAAGGTTAGCGTTATTATTCCTGCCTATAATGAAGAAATAACCGTACTGGCTACGATACAAAGTCTTTTGAATTTGGATTATCCAGATTATGAATTGGTTTTTGTGGATGACGGATCGAAAGACAAAACGTTTGAGCTGGTTAGTAAGGTGTATGGCGACCACCCTAAAGTACGGCTGTTTACAAAACAAAATGGGGGCAAAGCTTCTGCGCTTAACTATGGTATCCAACAATCCCAAGCGCAGTTTGTACTCTGCATCGATGCCGATACGCAACTAAAGACAGATGCATTAAAACAATTGATGAAGTATTTCAATAAGGACCAGGTTGCAGCTGTTGCCGGAAGTGTGAAGGTCGGTAATGTACATAATATTTTGACACATTGGCAATCGATCGAGTACATCACGTCACAGAATATGGATCGACGAGCCTTTGATCTGCTCAATATGATATCGGTAGTGCCCGGAGCAATTGGCGCCTTTCGTAAATCCGCTGTTTTGGAGGTGGGTGGATTTACAACCGATACCCTGGCGGAAGATTGTGATTTAACCATGCGTATATTAAAAGCCGGTTATATCGTTCGTAATGCATCAGAAGCAATCGCGTACACTGAAGCGCCAGATACGGTTGGCATGCTCTTTAAGCAAAGATTCCGCTGGAGTTTTGGTGTATTGCAAAGTTTTTGGAAGAATAAACAGACCCTATTAAATCCTAGATACGGCTATTTTGGTATGGTTGGAATGCCCAATATTCTGATCTTTCAGATCATACTTCCGCTATTTGCGCCTTTGGCCGACATATTTATGTTGTTCTCCTTGGTGAGCGGTCTTTTCTCCCTAAGTGAGGTAAATGGTATCAGCTGGACAGGAATTGCAGGACTGTTTTCATTGCATACGGGGTTTGGTCAGGTGATGTTCTATTACTTCCTTTTTGTTGTCGTCGATATTTTCTTTGCGGCTATTGCGTTTAAGTTGGAAGGAGAAAAGCTCGTCAATTTAATTTATTTGTTTCCACAACGTTTTTTCTGGCGCCAACTGATGTACTTCGTTTTATTCAAGTCGGTCAGAAAAGCCATTAAAGGAGAATTAAATACATGGGGTACCTTGAAACGAACCGGAGGAGTGAAGCAGGTCACAGCAAGTGAATAGAAAGCACTCATTGACAGCGAAAGCATTGGATCGGCATGACATACTGCATGAGCATCACTATCCTTTGCCAAAAAGTATACTGATATTTTTATTTGATCTCAGGATTAGTTACTTTCAATAAAAATAAGAAGAACGATGAAGATACTATCCGCTCAGCAAATGAGGAGCATTGATGGCGAAACTTTAAAGGATCAAGGTATCAACAGCCTGGATCTTATGGAGCGTGCCGCAACCGTTGTTTTTGAGGAAGTTAAAAGACTTCATCCCCGGATGGAGTGTGAAACCTTTTACATTTTTTGTGGCAAAGGGAACAATGGTGGTGATGGTCTAGTGCTTGCTCGCTTATTGAATCAAGAGCAGGCATTGGTAAAGGTCTATCTCATCGATGTGGAGGAGTATTCCGCTGACAATCTTGCTAATCAAAAGCGTTTGTTCAACCAGTTAATCCAAAAGATCAATCCCGAAGAGCAGGTGGATATTCCTTCTAATGCAATCGTACTGGATTGCCTGTTTGGTTACGGGTTAAATACAGTACTCACAGCAGAATGGAACGGTATTATTTCTAGTATAAATGGATGCGGTGCAAAAATCTACGCAGTGGATATGCCTTCCGGGCTTCTCGCGGATAAAAATACCCCGCTTGAAGCTCTAGTTGTTAGGGCAGACTTTGTGTTTACTTTTCAGGCGCCCAAGCTTGCCCTGCTACTGCCAGAAAACCAATGGTACGTCAAAGACTTTAAGGTGTTGGATATCAATCTCAGTCGGCGGGCCATTGACGAAAAAGAAACTAATTTCTTTTATGTTGACCAGCTCCTTGTCGCCTCTTTTTATCGAAAGCGACGGAAATTTGATCATAAAGGGACATTTGGTCATACGTTGATCATTGGCGGGAGTAAGGGTAAAATGGGAGCTGTGCAGCTTGCACTACGAGCAGCCCTTCGCGCCGGATGCGGTTTAGCCTCAGCATATGTGCCCGCCTCTGGCAATACCATCTTACAGACTGCTGTACCCGAAGCAATGGTATTGACAGATCCTGAACAGGATTTTATTAGCCAAATCCCCAGCATCACGAGTTATCAGTCCATTGGCATCGGTATCGGTATGGGTACAACGCAATATACTAGTGATGCCTTAAAGGTATTTATTTCTAACGAAAGTAATACCCCGTTGGTATTAGATGCCGATGCATTGAATATTCTTGCTTGCGAACCTGATCTTTGGGCATTTGTACCGGCAGACAGTATATTGACTCCACATCCAAAAGAGCTTAGTCGAATATTGGGTCCTTGGAAGGATGATTTCGAAAAGATGGAAAAAGTAAAAGAGTTCGCCTTCAAACACCAATTTTATATACTGGTTAAAGGGGCCAATAGCATGATGGTTATGCCCGATGGGGCGCTCTATTTCAACAGTACAGGCAATGTCGGAATGGCGACAGGTGGCAGTGGCGATATACTGACAGGTATTATCACAGCGTTGCTTGGACAGGGGTATTCTTCCAAACAAGCTTTAATTATGGGAGTATATATCCATGGGCGTGCAGCAGATATTGCGGTAGAAAAGATTGGAGTCTATTCTTTGTTACCTTCCGACACGATCAATCATCTTTCCAATGCATTGATTGCAATAGAACAGGATTATGATGGATTGGTACATTGAACAAGTTTTTGCTGCCCGAACTTGGAAACTGCGAAAAGAAGTCTTTTCTCCCGGGGGGAAGCTTGGTGAAGTAATGCTAGATGGCGATTTTGAAGCCACGCATTTTGCAGCCTACGATGGAAATGATGTCGTTGGTGTTCTCAGCCTGATTTCTTTCGGCGATAACTACATGATCCATTTTCTTGCCGTTGCCCCACATCTTAGAATGAAGGGGATAGGCACGGCATTATTGGGCTATGCTAGACGATTTATAAGAACATTTAATGGTAAAGTTATCCTAGCCGAAGCCCTCCTTGATCAACAGCACTTTTGGAAAAAGAACGGTTTTGTTGCGGGAAAGCAAAATGATACCACTGTTACCTATTCATTAGCGCTAAAGTAATTTTATTCGCCAAGATTGGTAAATACGATAATAGGGTGCTACAGATCCATCCAGCATGTGTGACTTTACTAACTTTCGTCGTAGTTGATTCGATCAGATTCAGTTATCGGACGAAGGATCCGGCAAGGATTACCAGCCGCTATGACGTCTGATGGAATATCTTTAGTAACGACTGATCCAGAGCCTATCACCGAATTTCCTCCGATCCGTACGCCGGGATTGACAACAACATGCCCACCTATCCACACATTATCTTCGATAACGATTGGCAGCGCAAATTCCCAGCCTTGATTTCTTGCTTCAAAATGAATGGGGTGACCAGCAGTGAATAGGCTCACATTAGGTCCAAACAGTACGTTATCGCCGATAATAACTGGAGCACAGTCTAAAATAGTGCAATTATAATTGCTGTAAAAGTTTTCACCAATAGTAATATTATAGCCGTAGTCACAACGAAAGGGAGGCTCGAGAAAAAAACGGTGTCCTGTTGCGTTAAATAGTTTCTGAATAATCTGTTTTCTAAATTTAATTTGTTTAGGTTCCGAATCGTTAAATCGCTTAAGCTCTTCTTTGGCGTATTGCCTATCTTTAAATAACTGTCCATCCGAATCAAGGTAGGGAAGGCCGGCAATCATTTTCTCTTTTGGTGATTTCATTCAGTACTTACTTTTAGGTGGCAAACATAGATAAATTGATGATTAAATACAATACTAATTTGACGACCGTTCGTTGATGGGATTCAATCCCCAAGTACGTTTTCTTTGAATTCCTACCGATGTGACAAAACAATTTTCATCTGAAAAGCATTTAGATAGTGTAGCACACGTATGCTACGGCCTAGTTCTGGGCTTTATCCAATAATTATTATTTCAATGAAAATCGCTTATATAAGTACCTATTTACCCAAAGAATGTGGTATTGCCACCTTTACGTCAGATTTGTTGCAGGCTGTTGCGTTGCATAATCAGGAATTGACACAACATGTTTTTGCTGTTGCGGACCGGGATTATGTTTATCCCAGTGAAGTTGTTTTTAAAATAGACCAACATGCTCAGTTGTCGTATATTGAAGCTGCCAACTATATTAATGAAAATGGTTACGATTGTGTGCTATTGGAGCACGAGTACGGCATCTTCGGTGGTAATAGCGGGATGTATATCTTGTCCTTGATTAATGCGCTGCATATTCCATTACTGGTTAATTTTCACACCATCCTTGAAAAGCCGAATGTCGATGAAAAAGCTATTCTCATTGAAATCGTTAAGCGGGCTTCTATTGTTACTGTCATGAGCAATTATGCGATAACATTACTCAAAAATATTTATAGGGTCAATACGACAAAAGTTGTATTAATACACCACGGAGTGCCGGAATTTACCTTGGATCATGAACTTGCAAAGTTTAAAAAAGGCCTTTCGGGGAAGAAGGTTCTGTTGACCTTTGGTTTTTTGGGACGAAATAAGGGCATTGAAATGGTGATTGAATCCCTACCCGAAGTTGTCAAAGATGAACCTGACCTCGTATACCTCATCGTTGGTAAAACACACCCGAATGTATTGGCGCATTCGGGGGAGGAATATCGGGAGTATCTCGGCAGTCTAGTGGAAGCCTACCATTTGGAGGAACATGTTCGATTTATTAATTCCTTCGTTAGTCAGACCGATCTTGTCGAGTATCTATGCGCTTGCGACGTCTATGTCACTCCTTATATTAACGAGGCGCAGATTACCAGTGGGACGTTATCGTATGCCATCGGAGCGGGAGCAGCGGTAGTGTCTACTCCTTATTGGCATGCCAAGGAATTACTCGCCGATGGAAGGGGGGTACTGGTTGAATTTAAAAATTCCGCCAGAATGGCTGAAGTGCTTAAAAATCTGTTCTCAAATTTAGATTATCGCACCACATTACGAGACAACGCGGGTGCATTTGGAAAAGAGTTAACCTGGAAAAATATAGGCCTTCGGTACACGCGGGTTTTGGAAAAAATCATTCCAACCTCCGACGGCCTCAAAGAAAATGTAGCCTTTACAAAAGATGAAATGCCCAAATTCAGCTGGAAGCATATTGATCGACTTACTAATCAAGTCGGTATCTTACAGCATGCAACGTATTCCCTGCCAAACTACAAAGAAGGCTACTGCATCGACGATAATGCCAGAGCACTTCTACTCACCTTATTGGCTCAAGATGATTTTGCAGATAAGAAGTTAGATCGTCGTATCTCCACTTACCTCAGTTATATCTATTATCATCAGCGAGAAGATGGGCTATTTCATAATTTTATGGATTTCCAGCATAATTTTCTCGATGACGTCGGTTCGGAAGATTCCTTTGGTCGGACAATATGGGCCTTGGGCGTACTTCTTCGTAAAACTGAATTGACAAGCTACTACCAATTGGGACGCGAATTATTTTTTAGAGCTGTGCCAAATTTCAGTCAGTTGCGCTCCATCCGTGCGATAGCATATACCGTATTGGGAATTGCAGAATATTTGCAGGACCAATCCAACGATGAAGTAATGATAGAGTTGATGCGGACGCTTATTGGTAAGTTGGTGTGGGAATATGACGCCAGTTCTGATGAACATTGGCAATGGTTTGAGCCTGTATTGACTTATGACAATGCGATATTGCCCTATGCGTTATTGGCTGCTAGTTCATTTTTAAACGATGATAAAATAAAACAGTTGGGACTATCTACACTCAAATTTCTCGAAAGCATAACCATACAAAATGGCGCTCTTTCATTGGTTGGAAATCAGGAATGGGCCAAGCAAGGCAAGCATATCAGTAAATTTGGCCAGCAGCCTCTCGATGTAACGGCGATGGTATTTATGTATCGCGAAGCATTTAAACTGACGAATAAGAAAATCTATTTCAACCGAATGATTGCCTCGTTTCGCTGGTTTTTGGGAGAGAATGATCTTCGTCTTGGACTTTATGATGAGGAAACCAAGGGATGCTGCGATGGTTTGGAATCGTATGGCATCAATAGAAACCAAGGTGCTGAAAGCACCCTTTGTTTCTATTTAGCTTATGTTGAGGTATATCGTGCTTTTAAATATAGCGATCAGGGTTTAAGATAGCGAGTAGTAAATCTTCGAGTTTGATTGTTGCGTAAGTGGACTCATAATCAGACATCGCATAGGGTAAAATGAGGTGGTCATTGTGCACAATCGCTCCGCAAGAATAAATGACGTTGGGTACATATCCTTCCCGTTCTTCATCATTTGGGGTCATCAAGGGGCTATGTAGGCGACCAATTTCAACATGGGGGTTATCCAGGTCCAAAAGGGAGGCCCCCAAAACATACTCACGCATTGGCCCTACGGCATGGGTAAGGATCAGCCAGCCATACTGCGTTTCTATTGGTGACCCACAATTACCAATCTGCACAAATTCGTATGGATACTCGGGCTCTTGAATTCGGATAGCCGTTTCCTGCCATATATTAATATTGTTAGAGTAAGCAATATAATTGTTCTCGCCGTCAATGCGGCAGAGCATGGCATAGCGTCCGTTTATTTTTCGTGGAAATAGTGCTGCACCCTTATTGGCGATTTCACCATAAATAGGTTTCACTTTAAAATGGTAAAAATCTTTTGTGGTCAATAGTTTAGGGAGAATGCTAAATCCATCATAGGCGGTGTAGGTCGCATAATAGACGCTCTCACCTTTCTCATCTTTGAACTGGACAAACCGGGCATCTTCAATGCCTCTTTTTTCGGTGTCAGCGAGTGGAAAGATTACGCGTTCTGAAATGGAGGTGTCCCATGAGAACGTCATTTCATAATGCGAGGAAGCGAGCCAGAGCGCCTGCTGTAAAAATGTTACATTTTCAAGGTTTTCCTCGCTAACCTGGCGCACTTCATCAATATATCGCTTCAGTTCCTCGTAAGTAAAGGTATCTGTTAGTTTTGCCTCCAGTTTAGACTTCACTTCGGTGGGCTCGGCATGTAGCTCATTCATCTTCTTTAAGAAAGATTCCTTATGATAACGATGATTTTTGACTTGAATAGGTTTATCCAATAAACTACCGACATAGTCAATATGAATATTATTATTAACATCCAATGTGCCCGAGCGAAAAACGATAGAAGAAACATGGCCTTCACCAGTGGCCCTGAAACTTAAAATAATACGTTTTTCTCCTTTAAATAATTCTGTCTGGTCCGGATGTTCTATGATGGACGGATTAAATAAGGCCGCCGACTCTATCGAATACTCCATGGTAAAGTAAGAGCCAATCAGTAACTTGTCAATATGACTTAGTTTCTCTTTTGAAAAAGGAATCTTTGCCAATAAGTGGCTTACCCGATCAAAATTTCGTTCAAAGATATGAACAATGCTCCGATGTCTCTTGGTATAGCTTCGCAGGACCTGCCCAAAGACTTCTTTCCGCTGCGATTCGTTAAGGGATAAGATGCGTTGGATGACTTTGATTGTGCGATCATCTCCTAGAAAAAAGAAACGTGCTAGTACTCTTTTTTTATCTGGCTTAAAGTAAATATCTTTTCGTTCAACTTGTACTGGTTTATGCATAATATTATGTTCATGTTTACATCCTTATTAGAACGAATCGCGCCTGTCTTTTGTTTTTATTCCCAGTCAATAATCAAAGGATATCTGATAAAAATCGAGTAACTTTGGCTCAGGAAAATTTTAAGATATGATTGAAAATAGTTTAGATATGTTAGAGCCGAAAGCAATTTGGAGGAATTTCGCTGCTCTAAATAGGGTGCCAAGAGCTTCAAAAAAAGAAGCACTCGTGATTGCTTTTATGGTAGACTTTGGAAAATCACTAGGGTTAGCGACAAGCGTAGATGAGATTGGAAATGTGCTTATTAAAAAGCCCGCTACTGTGGGAATGGAAGATCGTAAAACGATTGTACTGCAGTCGCATTTAGATATGGTGCACCAAAAAAACAACGATACTATTTTTGACTTCGATACCGAAGGTATAAAAATGTATGTGGATGGTGATTGGGTAAGAGCAGAAGGCACCACTTTAGGTGCGGATAATGGTCTTGGCGTCGCGACAATCATGTCAATTTTGGAGTCATCTGCTATTGTGCACCCAGCTATTGAAGCCTTATTTACCGTTGATGAAGAGACCGGAATGACTGGAGCGTTAGGATTAAAAGGTGGCGTGCTCTCGGGCGAAATCCTGTTGAATCTGGATACCGAGAATGACACCGAGATTGATATTGGCTGTGCAGGAGGGATTGATGTAACAGCAACACAGTCGTATAGTGCAGAACCTTGTCCGTTTGACATGCTATCATTCGAACTTACGGTGAAAGGACTGCATGGAGGACACTCCGGAATGGATATTCATAAAGGTTTCGCGAATGCAAATAAGGTGATGAACCGCTTGTTATATAAAGCTTATCAACAGTATGGGCTTCGTATTGCGTCGCTGTTGGGCGGAAGCCTGCGCAATGCCATTCCGAGAGAAAGCGTTGCCAAGGTGGTTGTCGTTAAGGATAAGGCAAGTAGCTTTGTTCAGAATCTGACTCAATTGGCGCAGGATATTAAATTGGAATTTGCCACAACGGAACCGGCTATGGAAATAGTGGTGAGGCAGACTGATGCTGCTTACGCAACCGTAGTTCCGGTAGAGGTCCAGGAAAATCTAATCAACAGTGTTTATGCGGCCTTGAATGGAGTATACCGTGTGAGTGCCGATTTTGAAGACCTGGTAGAAACCTCCAATAATATTGCTAAAGTTGAAGTCGGTGGCGAAAAGGTTTCCATCAAATGTTTAACGAGATCTTCGGTCGAAACATCTAAATTTGATTTAGCCCAATCTTTGCAGGCTGCATTCGAACTAGGTGGTTTTAAGGTGGATTTTTCGGGTAATTACCCCGGATGGGCCCCTAATCCGAATTCTGAAATTTTGGAAGTTCTAAAATCCATTTACACGTTACAACACGGTGAAGCGCCAGAAGTCGTGGCCTGTCACGCTGGACTCGAGTGCGGTATTTTGGGCACAAACTACCCTGGAATGGATATGATTTCTTTTGGCCCTACTATCTTAGGCGCACATTCGCCAGCAGAACGCGTCTCCATTTCTTCCGTGCAGAAGTTTTGGAGGTTTATTCTCGAAATTCTTAAAAAGATTCCTGAAAAACAAATTTAAATAACAGCATCTTTAGTCCTCGACAGATAGTCGATATAATACGGCAGTAGATCATGAAAAAAGAAAGGTATGATGATAAACCATACCTTTCTGCTTTATACTAATTTATCTTTTTTATAGAAAAAATGAAAAAATATCCTTACTTTGAAACTGAAAAAACGATTTACTAGACCAAAATAATATGTAATCTCTCCATTCGAGAGAATCCTAATTATGATATAATGACTATAATCCTCATTGTAATCAGCATTTGTTTGCTCATCGTCTGCATCACTTATTTTAAGATCAATGCCTTTCTCGCTTTTTTGATTGTTTCGTTATTCAGTGGATTTTGTTTGGGTATTCCACCCGCAAAGCTATTGGGCACTGTCGAAAAGGGAATAGCCGGAGTGATGGGTAGCCTGACTTTAATTCTTGTCCTGGGGGCTATGCTGGGGAAAATTATCGCTGAGAGTGGTGCTGCTGAGATTATTGCAGAAAAAATGGTACGACTGATGGGGGCACGGCACCTCCAGTGGGGACTGATGTTGACAGGCTTTGTTGTTGGGATACCGCTATTTTATGGGATTGGATTTGTCCTGTTAGTCCCCCTGATATTTTCGATTTCTTACCGGTATAAATTGCCTGCAGTATATATTGGGTTGCCGATGCTGGCAGCCTTGTCGGTCACCCATGGATTTATTCCCCCACATCCTTCACCCGTTGCTCTCGTAGCCTTGTTTCATGCAGATATGGGATTGACGCTTATTTATGGTCTCTTAATTGCCATACCGGCAATCGTTTTGGGCGGACCTGTATTTGGGAGAAGTCTGAAAAACATACGACCAATTCGAGAATCAATTTTCCGCGAAAAAGATCGCTCAAATACTGCAGAATACCTCCGTCCGACTGTAGGCGTAAGTTTGACTGTCGCTTTGCTGCCGGTATTACTCATTGTTCTATTTACATTGCTTCCTTATTGCTATCACATAAGCGACGAGAAATTGGCGCAGGCATTAAAGTTTTTCGGTAACCCTACCGTTGTTATGTTGATCGCTATCGGTGTGGCCACTTATTTGTTAGGATTAAAACTGAGGCGATCGATGGCCAGTGTGATGACAGTCTATGAGTCTGCTGTGAAAGATGTTGCCATGATTTTATTGATTATTGCGGGATCTGGAATCTTTAAACAGGTGATGGAGGACAGTGGGGTAAGCCTGTTGTTGGCAAACATATTGCAGCAGCTTCCTATTTCGCCATTACTGCTGGCCTGGCTCATTACGGCCGTCATCCGAGGTTGTGTTGGATCAGCTACTGTTGCGGCATTAACGGCCGCAGGTGTTTTACTGCCTATTGTTACTGCGGGAAAAGCGGATCCCAATCTTATGGTATTGGCTATAGGAGCCGGAAGTCTGATGTTTTCACATGTCAATGATGCTGGCTTCTGGTTATTTAAAGAATACTTTGGCCTAAGCCTCAAAGATACGCTATACTCGTGGTCGGTGATGGAGGCGATTGTTTCCATCGTTGGGCTTTTAGCCCTTTTACTAGTACAATTAATTTTATATTAGCTATTATTTTAAATTTTAAAATCGTTAAAGATGTATAACGCAGATGAACAATTCGAAAAATTAGGTTTGACTTTACCTCCGGCGCCTGCACCAAAAGGCGTTTATAAACCATATGTTATCGATGGTAAATACCTCTATCTTTCTGGTCATGGTCCGGTGCAAGATGACGCCACGTTGATTATCGGTCGAATTGGAAGTGACATCAGTTCAGAGGAGGGCAAACTTGCCGCAAGACAAGTTGGTCTAACAATGTTGTCGACCATAAAAACCAACTTGGGATCATTGAACAAAATTAAACGGGTTATCAAAGTATTGGGTATGGTCAATTGCACCTCCGATTTTCTCTATCATCCCGGGGTCATTAATGGCTGTAGTGAACTATTTGCTGCAGTTTGGGGAGAAGAGAATGGTATTGGAACACGCAGTGCTGTTGGTTTTGGCTCTTTGCCCGATAATATTCCAGTAGAAATAGAAGCCTTATTTGAATTATACTAACCCGCTTCATATGGAAACTTGGTGTCATATAGATAATCTTGATCGGGTCGATTCGCCAGCTTTGCTTGTTTACCCCGACCGTATTGTAAAGAACATCGAAAGCGCTTTACTTAGGGTGCATGGGCAGGCTGACCGGTTGCGGCCGCATATTAAAACAAACAAGTGCCGGGAGGTATGCCAGCTTATGGTAGATAAGGGAATTACGAAATTTAAGTGTGCAACAATTGCAGAAGCAGAGCTGTTAGGTGCGATCGGAGCCAAAGATGTTTTGCTGGCGTACCAGCCTGTCGGACCTAAAATCGATCGTTTTCTCAATTTAATAGCGGCGTTCCCCGATACTCATTTTGCTTGTCTTGTGGATCATGTCGATGCTGCGCAGGATATTTCAAAGCGGAGTCTTTCGAAAGAATTATGCAGCGATGTTTATCTAGATGTCAATGTGGGCATGGGACGAACTGGCGTTTCGTTAGAGAGAATTGAACGGCTGGTTATGGATATCCATCTCTTGGAAGGAATTCAGCTTATCGGCCTGCATGGTTATGATGGTCATATTCATGATAAAGAGTATAAGTTTCGCCAAAAACAAAGTGAACGTTCTTATAGCATACTCGAAACCGCCTACCTTATGGCACAGGTGTCTACTTCGAAACCTTTAGCTAAAGTTATTGGTGGTTCACCAAGTTTCCCTTTTCACGCCGAGCGCACCGACGTAGAATGCAGTCCCGGAACGTTTGTGTTTTGGGATTTTGGCTATGCCGAAAATTATGTCGAGCAGGAATTTATACTCGCAGCAGTGCTTTTGACGCGTGTAGTTTCGATTGTTGATCACAATCACCTCTGTCTGGACTTGGGGTATAAATCAGTTGCATGTGAGTTGCCGCAACCCCGTGTCAAATTTTTCGATCCCCGTGTTGGACAAATAAAGATGCAAAGTGAAGAGCACTTGGTGGTCGAAGTTGCAAAAGCTTCCGAATTTAACATTGGCAATGCTCTTTATGCCGTACCACGGCATATCTGTCCTACGGTAGCTTGTTATGGCGACCTGCAAGTGGTTCACAAGGGGCAGGCAGATCAGGTTTGGACTGTTTACGCGCGAGATAAAAAGATAAATTATTGATATGTATGAATTTGAAATGCCATTCTTGGTAGACGCTCATTTGGATTTAAGCATGAATGCCATGGAGTGGAACCGGGATCTTCGACTTCCGATTACCGAACTTAATCGTCGGGAAGGGGGGATGAAAGACAAGCCAGATCGTGGTAGGGCAACAGTTACTTTTGATGAATTGCGTCGTGGTCATATTGGTTTGGTCGTTGCGACTCAAATTGCCCGTTTCGTGACACCTGAAAGTTCCTTGCCCGGTTGGTATTCCGCAGAACAGGCTTGGGCGCAGACCCAGGGGCAGCTCGCGTGGTATAGGGCAATGGAAGCTGACGGTCAGCTAAAAATGATTCGTACAAAGGCGGATTTGGATCAACATATGGTCCTATGGTCGGATGGTATTGATCATATGCATAAGCCGATTGGTTACCTGTTGAGTCTAGAAGGTGCAGATTCCATAGTGGATATCAGTAATCTGGAAACGGCATATAACTATGGTTTGCGAGCTATTGGGCCAGCACATTATGGGCCAGGTAGGTATGCTAATGGGACAGATGCATCTGGCAAGCTTAATGAGCAAGGCATCATGCTGTTACGCGAGATGGAGCGCCTAGGGATGATATTGGATGCGACCCACCTGAATGATGATGCCTTTTGGGACGCTGTCGAACGTTATCATGGCGCGATCTGGGCCAGCCATAATAATTGCCGCAAATTTGTGGACCACAATAGGCAGTTTAGTGATGAAATGATTAGAGCCCTTGTTGAGAAGCAAGCCGTCATTGGTGTGGCGCTAGATGCCTGGATGATGGTGCCTAACTGGATCCGAGGTATATCGGACCCTAAAACAAGCAATTGCTCCTTGGAAATCGTGGCCAACAATATTGACCATATTTGTCAATTGGCGGGAAATGTGAACCACGTGGGGGTGGGAAGTGATCTCGATGGAGCCTTTGGCCGGGAGCAATGCCCTTATGATCTAGAGACAATTGCCGATATCCAGAAAGTCTTTGGTATTCTCGGAAAACGAGGATATGGGAAAACCGATCTTGAAAAAATCGCCAGTAAGAATTGGCTTAATTTTATGCGAAATGTGCTGCCACAATCTTAAAGATAGCGTTGTGGCAGCATTGGGCACTGATGAAATCAATGACTATGTCAGGTATTTAAGATGTTTTAGGTTTTTAGTTACGCCGTTACGAGCGACATCACTTAGAAGACCTTATTGTCGCAGGACGCGTTGTTGTGTTTAGTAGAAAAATCAACTTCTTCCAATACTAATGAACAGATGAATCCAGTATTACGTGTGCAATTGTCCCTGATGATGTTTTTGACGTATTTTGTCAAAGGGGCTTGGTTTGTAACTTTGGGAACATACCTTATTAATTCGCTCAATGCTTCCGGTATGGAGGTAGCAAATATTTTTGCGACACAGTCGCTTGGAGCCGTATTTGCTCCTTTCTTTGTCGGTTTTGTCTCTGACAGATACTTTAATGCCGAACGCGTACTTTCAGCTTTACACCTGATTGGAGCGGTGCTACTCTATGGAATGTCACAGACACCCGATGCAACGCATTTCTATCCCTATGTATTTATTTACTTTATGGCATATATGTCGTCGCTGTCTTTATCTAATGGAATAGCATTCCGTCATATAGAAGATGCGAAGAAAGATTTTCCGGGATTGCGTGTTTGGGGAACGATTGGTTGGATCTGTTCGGGGCTTGTGATCAGTTATTTGTTTCGTTGGGACGCACCCGAATCGATAGCGGAAGGTGCCCTTCACAATACTTTTATTATGGGGGCGATTTGTTCACTGCTATTGGCATTCTTTAGTCTCGCATTACCAAAGACGCCGCCACAAGCCAACATTAAGGGGGAAAAATTTGATTTTGGAAAAGAGATTGGTTTAGATGCGCTAAAGCTTTTAAAGCAGCGGAGTTTTCTAATTTTTTTTGTAACAGCCATTGTCATCTGTATTCCGATTTCGTTTTATTACCAAAATGCTAATCCTTTTTTGGTAAATGTTGGCATCCCAAATCCGACTGCAAAGATGGCCATGGGGCAATTTTCTGAGGCAATTTGTCTGTTGTTGATCCCATTTTTCTTTAGAAGACTTGGGTATAAAAATATGATTCTATTAGGAATCTCCGCCTGGGCGCTCCGATACTTGTTTTTCGCATTCGGTGACGGTCAAGAAAGAGCATTCTTACTTGTATTCGGTATTTTATTGCATGGAATCTGCTATGATTTTATGTTTGTTGTCGGCCAGATCTATACAGATAGAATTGCTGGTGAAAAATACAAGGCTTCTGCACAGGGACTTATCACCATTGCAATGTACGGTGTAGGGATGTTGATCGGTTTTTGGGTTGCTGGTGCTGTATCGGATTATCTCAAAGCGGCCTATTCGTCACAATTTTGGGAATACCTTTGGTTTATTCCTGCCGGTATTTCTGGTTTTTGTCTTATGTTATTTGCCGTTTTTTTTAAAGAAGATAAAGCAATAGTGGATCGGGTAGTCAGCTAAAAAATGCGTTCTGCCCGATCAAGATCAGACTAGCCCGCATCCTTTAGCTAAATTCAGGGATATTTAAACTATTCGACTATACTTTCCAGTAACTGTTTTTCATGGAGTTCAAAATATTCACCTCTTTTCTCCATCAGTTCAGTGTGCGTACCTTGTTCAACAATTTCGCCTTGATCCATCACAAGAATATGATCTGCATTCTTGATCGTTGAGATGCGGTGCGCGATAAAAATACAAGTCTTGCCTTTCATAATGCGGCTGAGTGAACGGAGAATTGTTTCCTCCGTTTTTGTGTCCACGGCTGAAAGACAGTCGTCAAATATCAATACTTTGGGTTCTTTAATCAGGGCGCGAGCGATAGACACCCGTTGTTTTTGTCCACCAGAGAGGGTGATACCACGTTCGCCAACAGCAGTTTCAAAACCATCTTCAAAGGCGATAATATTGTCGTATACAGCAGCATCCTTAGCGGCCTGCTCCACTTGTTCCTGTGTAAATTGATCCAGGCCAAAGCCTATGTTATTAGCAATGGTATCCGAAAATAAGAAAACATCTTGTGGGACAAATCCAATTTGTTGGCGCAAGCTTTTGAAATCAAAAGCTTTGATCTCCAGATTGTCGTAATATATTTTTCCCTTATCGGTGTCATACATCCGGAGAAGTAAGTTGGCTAGGGTTGATTTTCCGGACCCTGTTTTTCCTATAATAGCAAGTGTTTTCCCGATCGGAATTTGAAAGGATATATTTTTAATGGCTTGAATGCCTGTTTCCGGATAAGTAAAGGAAATCTCCTCACCCCGGATTGCACCAGCTAATTCTTTGGTGCCTTTTCCATTTACAATTGGAGATTCCGTCTGAAGAAATTCATTGATGCGTTTTTGCGAGGCTGCGGCACGCTGCACCAGTGAAGTTACCCAAGCCAAGGACATCGCAGGGAAAGTTAATTGATTGACATAGATAATAAACTCCGCTATATTTCCAGCCGTTACAGTGCCTTTGGCAACTTCAATCCCACCAATGTAGATGGTAATTACCGTGCTGAGCCCAATAAGCAAAAGAATAAGCGGAAAGAAAACAGCCTGCACTTTGACAAGATCAAGAGCCGTATTTCGATAAATGGTACTTTCCTTCTCAAATTCCTGCATTTTATTTTGTTCTCTGGTATAGGTCTTGATGACGCGGATACCGGCAAATGTTTCCTGCACGAAAGAAGAAAGGTTGGCCAATTGTTTCTGTATTTTTAAGCTACGCTTGTTAATAATCTTATTGACAAATAAAATAATAACCGATAGAACCGGTATTGGCGCCAATGCATAGGTCGCCAACCGTCCATTGACGCTATACATCGCATAAATAACCATGATAGAAAGGACAACAGTGTTAATCGCATACATAATGGCAGGTCCCAGGTAGTTACGCACCTGATTGACATCCTCTGTGGCACGGCTCATCAGATCCCCTGTATTATTCTTTCTAAAGAAACCAAAGTTTAAATCCTGATAGTGGTTATAGATCTCATTTTTGAGATCGTATTCAATATAACGTGACGTTAAGATGATCGTTTGCCGCATAAAGAATAAGAAAATACCCCGTAAAAGCGAAAGAAGGAGCACGACGAAACCAAAAAACAGGAGACTGGTGCCAAATACCTGGTAGATGAGTTCCTGTCTTTCGAAACCATCAAATAGACGGTACAGATAGATGTTTTCCTGTACCAAATCAAATGCTTCGCGGATTACCTTTGCGGGCAATACCCCGAAATAGTTGGAGATGATAACAAAAATAACCCCTGGAATCAGTTTCCAGCGGTATTTATAAAAGTATTTATTTAAGTAGGCGAGATCCTTCATATTATGGATACAAAAGTAGAACTAATTCGTCAAAATGTTTTACGATTTAAGTGAATTTACTGTCATTCGGAAATCAAATGTTAAGTCTTGGATAAAAAAAGTTGTTACGCACAACGAATAATTTTCCTACTTTTGCATCAAGTGCCTTAAAAAATTAAAACAAATTAGAGTAGTACATTTTATGTCAACATCTCAAAATTCTATTTTTGAATTGATGAGCCAGTCTGGTCATCAAAACTTATTTTTCTGTAATGATGAATTAGTGGGCTTAAAAGCTATCGTTGCGATCCATGATACCACATTGGGGCCTGCGATAGGAGGGGTTCGTATGTTACCATACGAAAGTACAGAAGAAGCTATTGAGGATGCTTTACGTTTATCCAAGGCCATTACCTATAAGTCTGCCATCACCGGATTGAATCTCGGTGGGGGAAGTGCTGTGATAATCGGTAATAGCCGTTTGGACAAATCTGAGGTTTTATTGCGCCGTTTGGGCCAGTTCATTGAAGGATTGAATGGTAATTTCATTGCTTCTTTGGACGTAGGCACTACCCAACGCGATCTAGAACATATTTATACGGAGACCGACCACGTGGCTGGTTTGCCAAAAGCAATTCATGGTAGTGGTGTTGGCGATCCTTCGATCTTTGCTGCACAAGGTGTTTATTTTGGGATCAAAGCTTGTTTGAAAGAACTCTATGGGTCGGAGAGTGTAGCTGGCAAAAAGGTCATCGTCCATGGCGTAGGTGGAGTCGGTGAGCGTTTGATTGCGATGTTGCGTGAAGAGAATGCACGCGTGTATGTCAGTGATATTACAGAGGAGAAAATGTTGAAAGTAGCGGCCAAGTACAAAGCCGAGCCAATTCCCTACGGTGAAGTATTTGATCACGATTTTGATGTATATGCTCCTTGTGCATTGGGCGGTACAGTAAATCCAGAATCAGCGCAAAAAATGCAATGCAAAATTATTGCTGGTTCGGCAAATAATCAATTGAAAGATGAATTGATCACCAGTTCAATTCTGCATGAAAGAGGTATATTATATGCTCCGGACTATTTGATTAACGCAGGGGCATTAATTGGCTGTTATTCAGAAATTCAAAACTATGGTGTAGACCACACTGAATTTGTGATTAAAAATATTTATAATGCAACAAGAGACGTATTGAAAAAATCAAAAGAAGAAAATATCTCAACTTTTGAAGCGGCCAATCGCATCGCGGAGAAGCGTATCCAAGATATTAAAAAAATCAAGCGATAGTCTTCATTCCCAAAATCGTTCTTACTTATTATTTTATAAAAAAAATCGTTCTTTAAATTACTATGTTAAACAGGAGACACCTGAGGGTAAAAGTAGTGCAAACGCTTTATGCGTACAGTCTTTCGGAAGACAAAGACATCAAAACATTTGAAAAAGCACTATTAAAAAATGTGGATGAGGTCTATGAGATGTATATGTGGACACTGAATCTATTAGATGAAGTGTCAGATTACGTCTTAATAGATGCAGAGGGTAGGGCCAATAAATTCTTACCAACTGAAAAAGACTTGTCTTTAACGACCAAGTTAAGTACAAACACTTTTATTGAGTCATTGAGACAAAATCCACAATATGGAGAAGGTGTCAAAAAGTATAGGATTTCATGGAATTTTGATCCGGAGATCGTGCGTACCGTGTTTTTGCAATTAAAGGATTCTGAGGCTTATTTAGAATACTTGCAACAAGAAGATCGCTCGATTGGTACGGAAAAAGATATTATCAAACATATCTTTAAAAAGATCATCTTGAAATCGCCAGTTATTGAGCAGGTTTTTGAAGAAAAATTCATCAACTGGCAGGTGGATAAAGAAGTGTTGCAAGCACTTATTGCGAAGACATTTAAGAATTTCAGTTCGGAAGATCCGCGTAGAAATAAACTTGCAGAAATTACACAAAATTGGAATGACGATAGCGATTATATCATTACATTATTGGGTAAAACGATTCGCAATACAAATGAGTATCAAAAGCTTATCTCTGATAAAACAAAGAATTGGGAGTCAGATCGGATTGCTTTGATGGATACCTTATTGATGCGTATGGCGATATGCGAATTGATTAATTTTCCATCAATTCCCGTGAAAGTAACAATAAATGAGTATATTGAAATTTCTAAGGTATTCAGTACATTGAAAAGTAATACATTTATTAATGGTATCTTAGATAAAATATTGAACGATCTGAACCAGCAGGGAAGAATCCAAAAGGCAGGTCGTGGTTTAAGAGATTAACATCAATTCTGATAAATAATTTATACGAATGAAAAACTTTGGCAAATATTCGGTTTTAGCTTTGCTAGCAATGTTTTTCTTTTCTTGTGGAAATGCAAACAAGGGAAAAGAAGAAGGAGCGAGGATAGCAACTGACACCGCCGCTGCAGATAGCCTTTCTAAGGCTGCAGCACAATTGGGGAAAGTAGAATTTGAAGAATCTGCATTTGATTTCGGTCAGGTAAAGGAAGGTGCGCAGGTAAAACATACCTTTGCGCTTAAAAATACAGGTGATGCACCTATTATTATCTCGAAAGTGACAGCTTCATGTGGATGTACGCAGCCTGAATTTTCAAAAAGCCCTATTTTGCCGGGTGGAACATCTGAAATCCATGTAACTTTCAACAGTGAAGGACAAGTTGGCAAACAACAGAAGATCATTACGATTCAATCGAATGCTTCAAACGGTTTGACAACCGTGCAGCTAAAAGGCGAAGTATTAGCAAAATAACACATTATTAAACGATATAATTACAAATGAACACAGTATTATTACAAGCAGCGGGTGGCAATTTGATGAGTTTTCTACCAATGGTTTTGATTATCGTGGTATTTTATTTCTTCATGATCAGACCGCAAATGAAGAAGCAAAAAGATCACAAAAAATATATTGAAGAACTTGGTGTAAACTCTAAAGTAGTAACGACAGCTGGTATTCACGGTCGTATTGTAGAAGTATCAGATACTACATTCTTGGTTGATGTAGGTTCGGGCGTTAGAATTCGTTTTGACAAATCAGCAATCGCGTTAGATGCTTCTAAAGCTGCTAACAACACAGAGAAGAGCGCTTCATAAGCTTTTTCGAGAGAGAAATGAAGGCCAGTTTTTTAAGAAAACTGGCCTTTTTTTATTTTGGTTTATCAACGGAATGTCCATTTTTGTTAAAACCCCCGCTGAGTAAGAAAAAAATACGATATAAATTTTGTCGTTTTTAAAATTGAAGATTAGAACGCTGATTTTTATGCAAATTGATTAAGTTTGTATCATGGCGAATACAGTTCGAATAAATAAGATCCAACGGCGTAAGATAAATATCTTCATACGTTGTGTTGGAATTTCGTTGTTAGCTTGGCTATTATTTTCGATCTCCAACCAATATACTGTATCCGTCAAGGCCGCGATTGAATACGTTAATCTGCCAGAGAAGCGGGCGTTCCACCCGCAGCAGTCTGATACTGTAAAAGTTAAGCTGGAAATGACGGGATGGCAATTTTTATTTTCAAAAGCTGCTTTGGAAACACCTAAAGTTCAGGTCGACCTAAGCTCATTAAAAACCAAAGATTGGATCGTTTTTTCTAATCAGCTGGGATTTATTAATCGGCAATTTCCGCATGAACAGCGGGTCGTCTCTGTCAGTCCCGATACCTTGTTTTTTGATTTTTCGAAACAGACACAACGTAAAGTGCCTGTAAATCCCCTTGCTAATATTGCATTTAAACGGGGATACGGCTTTATCGCTGAAACCAAAGTTATACCAGCTTATGTGACCATCACCGGGCCTTATGAGGATGTCTCGGCAATTGAATACTGGGAAACCGATACCGTACGCGGGAAAGACGTGGAGACCGATGTACGAACTGTTGCAAATCTGGCGAGAAACCAAAAAGGGAATATCAATGTTTATCCAACGTCTGTTGAGGTGCTGATGCCAGTAGGTGAATTGACCGAGAAAGTAATCGAATTACCTGTCAAGGTGGAAAATGGACAACGGTATAGTTCGGTCAGACTTAGTCCAAGTAAAGTTGTTGTCACGGTATTGATGTCCGTAAAAGATTACAATAAGTATACTTCGCGCGATTTTGAGGCGGTGGTAGACCTTTCAGATTGGGAGAAGAATCAGGTACAGTACTTACCCATTTTATTGACCAAGGTTCCTGAATATTGTCAGATAATCAGCATTGTGCCCCAAAATGTAGACTTTTTTGTACGTAAATAACGATATTTTCATGAAGATTGGAATAACAGGCGGAATTGGATCAGGTAAAACATTTATCTGCAAGCTGTTTAAAGCCATGGCAGTACCTGTTTATAACGCGGATGAGGAAGCTAAAAAACTGATGAATACCGATATTCGGATTAAAAAACGCTTAATCGCGGAATTTGGAGCGGAGACTTATCCGGACGGGAAGTTGGATCGGGCTTTCTTAGCCCAACGGATATTTTCGGACAGAAAGAAGCTCGAACTTGTGAACGGAATTATACACCCTATCGTTATTCAGGAGGCGAAGGAATGGGCAGAACAACAAAAATCCCGTTATACACTCAAGGAGGCCGCCTTACTTTTTGAAAGCGGCTCTTATAAGGATCTTGATTATACTATTCTGGTTACCGCGCCTTTATCCGTACGTGTTCAACGCGTAATGGAGCGCGATAAGGTTACGGAAGGACAGGTCATGGAGCGAATTAATAAGCAACTCTCTGACGAAGAAAAGTTAAAATTGGCCGACTTTGTCATCGTTAATGATGGCACCACACCATTATTGCCACAAGTGTGGAATCTACATCAAAAATTTTTAAAATAATAGTATGTCTATAATATTGCCTGACTTCTTTGTCAGAAAGCCAGAAGGTTATTACTGCCGTTACGGTGATTTTTTTATCGATGCCAGCAATCCAGTTATGCATAATGTCGTATCTCATGCCCATGGCGATCATGCGAGCTCAGGGCACGACTATGTGTATGCTACCCATGCGACAACTTTGTTTATGAGCCACCGTTATAAGCAAAATCGGAAAGACTCCTATCAGGTTAAATTGTATAACAGCCCTTTTAAACTCGGTGCCGTCGAGATTACGTTAATACCGGCAGGACATATCCTCGGGTCGGCACAGATTCTAATGGAATATATGGGCGTGAGATATTTGTATACAGGCGATTATAAATTACAGCCCGATGATACCTGTGAACCCATCGAAATGCATCACGCTGATGTATTGATTACCGAAAGTACCTTTGCAAATCCAGCTGTTATCCATCCTGACCCGGCCGAGGAAATCAAAAAATTGGATGGTCACGCCAGTAATATCTTATTGGGTACTTATGTACTGGGGAAGGCGCAGCGAGTTACTGATTTGATCAATAGATACTGTCCGGATAGAAAAGTACTTGTGCATAGTGGAATATTACCGTACCACAGACTGTATGACGCATATGGACTGAAGAAATTAAATTACGAGCCTTATAACAGGAAGGAAATGAAACAGGGCGAACAGAATAAAGTTTATCTGGTTCCCCCAATGACATTTAATAGTTACTTCAGAGCGACCAAAGTATTGCGGGCGTTCGCTTCGGGCTGGAAGCGCCTGCAGGCACAGAATGATATCGAACTTTATATTTCCGATCACGTGGACTGGAACGACATTCTCCAGTATATCAAAATGGTTGATCCTCGGGAAGTATGGACACTCCACGGTGATGGAACGATTCTGAGAAGTTATTTCAATGATAAACTGATCGTCCGCGACGTCTTTCTGGCACAAGCATAAGTCTGTCAGTGTCGAAGATCTTCTGCAGGGTACACCCATGCCAAGAAAGTGGAGCAACTTATATCTTGGTGTCTCTATAACAGCGCCATACAACTGATTTCGATCGCTCATTTGAAAACTTCGCTGTATGACCAGCGAAGTTTCTATTTCATATTAACAATCTTGTCAACAACATAGACAGTATTTCCGCGCCAAGGAAGTACTCCATGATATTCTTTGTAACGTAGATCGAAATATTTGCCACTGTTTAGCTCCAATTGTTGAAAAACTGAATCGTCTTCAATAGAAAATTCAAATTGATTGCTGGCTATTCCTCCAGTTTTAATGCTTCCAAATCCTTCTTGGATGAGCTTGCCCTCATATGTCTTAAAAATATTACCCTTCCTTACAGCATAATTAAGATAGCCCGACTTGACACCCTCACCGAATACATAATAATATTTCCAGTAGGCATATGAGCCACCCCCGACGAGGATAAAGAGGATCAGGATGAGCAAAAATTTTTTTAATCCGGATTTCTTCTTTTGTTGTTCAGGTAAATTTTCCATTATGTATTTGAATTAAAATGGTTTGAAACAGTTTGTAAAACAATTAGAAATGTATTCTTTCGATACCCTATTGTGTAATTTCATCTAAAGATAAATAATGAACGGCATAAATGCTAGTGGTTTTTATTTAAAGTCAATGAAAAAGGTATTTTGGTGGATGCTAATTCTATTAGTTATTTTCTCCTTGGTGTGTGCTGTTATGCTAATTTTTGTAAATTTGTCTAATGGACTCAGCACGGGTATATCGCAAGATTATTCACTTGGATATGGACGCATTCTATGCATCTGTAGATCAGCGCGACTTCCCCGAATTTCGGGGGAAGGCAATCGCTGTCGGCGGATCTCCAGATGGGAGAGGGGTGGTTGCGACAGCAAGCTATGAAGCAAGAAAATTTGGTGTCAAATCTGCTATGAGCTCAAGAAAGGCTCTTCAACTGTGCCCTCATATTATCTTCACTTATCCTCGTTTTGATGTTTATCGGCAGGTTTCGTATCAGATCAGGGAGATTTTTCTACGGTATACGGACTTAATTGAACCACTTTCCCTGGATGAAGCATATTTAGATGTTACAGTGGATAAACAGGGAATCGGTTCGGCAATCGATATTGCCAAGGCGATTAAAGGAGCGATAAAGGACGAACTGAACTTAACGGTGTCCGCTGGTGTGTCTGTCAATAAATTTGTAGCGAAAATTGCTTCAGATATGGATAAACCCAATGGTTTGACATTTATTGGTCCTTCTAAAATTGTCAAGTTTATGGAGTCATTGCCCGTAGATAAATTTTTTGGCGTAGGGAAAGTCACTGCGAAGAAAATGCACGAATTGGGGCTTTTTACGGGGCTCGATTTAAAAAAACAGCGTGAAGATGATCTAGTCCGTTGGTTTGGAAAGACAGGTCATTTTTTTTACCGTATTGTCAGAGGTATCGATGACCGTCCAGTTGTTCCTAATCGCAGCAGTAAATCGATTGGTATTGAGGATACTTTTGAGGTGGATGTAGAAGCATTTGAAGAATTAAACAGCATTTTGCATCGACTCTGTAAACAGTTGTGGTTACGTATTGGGAAAAAGGAAGTTTCTGGACGAACGTTAACCTTGAAAGTTAAATATGCGGATTTTGTGCAGCTGACACGTAGCACAACCATAGAAAGTAGTTTCGACTCCGAAGACAAAATTTACGCTACAGCTCATCGTCTGTTAAACAAGGTTGAGCTGCTAAACAAGGTGCGTCTGTTGGGGGTTTCAATATCCAACTTTGTAGAAGAAACTGATTTTCCAAAGGAAGGTATACAGCTAAACCTTTTTGACCATCATCCTTAGTCAATAATCCGCACTATTGTTCGACTTTTGATAAGCTAAAGAATAAACAACATGTGAATTAAGCTTGTTACAGGCAAAATCATCGTTATTTGTCACAATTCTTTATCTTAGCCCAAATAATAATAAACATATCCAAAAAGTAATGAATACGGTATCAAGAGTACTCTTAGGTGCGTCTATCGTTTTTTTTGTGCACGAGACTGGTGTTGCGCAGAAGAAATTGGATTTTGCGCAGTCCTGGGGGCAAAAGCAATCTTTGACGGTCCGCACCAATCAGTATCCTGGCTGGGCAGACGGAACAGCTTACCTGGAGAATGATGTAAACGATGGTCGTTTGTATCAGGTCGACGTTAAATCAGGCAACAGAAGTATTTATACAATTCCTGCTAAAGAAGGAACGGTTGTCTACATCGATAACAACGATATCTTCCTAAAAAGCAGTGATGGAGCCGTAAAGAAGCTTACCAATTCGCCTGACATTGCCGAACAAAACCCCACGTTGTCACCAGATGGTAAATATGTGGCTTTCACGCGCAAAAGTAATTTATACAGCGTGGATGTGGTATCCGGAGAAGAGATGCAATATACACATGATGGTACTGACGTCATTTACAATGGTTGGTCATCTTGGGTGTATTACGAGGAGATTCTTGGGCGTCCGACAAAGTACAAAGCTTTTTGGTGGTCTCCAGATAGTCGTAAGATAGCATTTATGCGATTCGATGATACAAAGGTTCCGATGTTTCCTATTTATTCGTCGAAAGGTCAGCATGGTTATCTCGAGGAAACAAGATACCCTAAAGCGGGTGACCCGAATCCAGAAGTCAAAGTCGGTATAGTTCATCTTTCTGGGGGCAAAGTTACATGGGCTGATTTTAACGAAAAAGACGATCAGTATTTCGGTCAGCCTTATTGGGCCTTTGATAGTAAAAATCTAATGGTACAGTGGATGAACCGGGATCAGAACAATTTAAAGTTTTATCAGGTCGATCCGAACTCTGGTTTAAAAAAAGAAATCTATGATGAGCGTCAGTCTTCATGGATCAATTTGGATCACGATGAGCGTATAACTTATCTTGCTGATAATAAATATTATATCTTAAAATCGGACAAGTCAGGTTGGGCCCACTATTACCTCTATAAATTGGACGGTACATTGGTAAATCCCATTACCTCTGGTGAATGGCAGGTGACCGAATTGAAGCGGATCGATGAAAAAAACAAGGTGATCTATTTTACTGCACGTAAAGAAAACTCAGCGCGGTTTGATCTTTACCGTGTGGATTATTCGGGTAAAAATCTCAAACGTCTGACTTTTGGTGAGTACTCACACGATGTTAATGTATCGCCCAATGGCCAGTATTTTATTACTAAATATTCTAATGTAAGTACACCAGATAGATTTGCACTGTTGGATAATCGGGGTAAGGTCGTTAGGCAATTGGCGGATAGCAAAGCAGCAGATTTTGCTTCCTATACGTACGGTAAAACCGAATATTTACATATTAAATCGGATGACGGATTGTTCAATCTTCCCCTGACAATAACTTATCCGACAGATTTTGATCAATCGAAAGTTTATCCGGTTGTTTTCAGTATCTACGGTGGACCGGATGCTGGGACAGTAAAAGATACCTGGAAAGGGACAAACAACCAGTATTGGGCTAATGAAGGAGTTATTCAAGTCTCCGCAGATCACCGTGCTTCGGGGCATTTTGGCAAAAAAGGTGTTGCCTATATGCACCGTAATCTTGGTCATTGGGAGATTATTGATTATTCAACCATCGTTAAATGGTTGAAATCACAACCATGGGTGGCTAAAAACAAGGTGCTTATCACAGGGCATAGCTATGGTGGATACATGACCTGTTTAGCGATGACAAAAGCCGCTGATGTATTTGATTTCGGTATTGCAGGTGCGCCTGTAACGTCATGGGATCTCTATGATAGTCATTACACAGAACGATGGATGGATACACCGCAGGACAACCCGGATGGATATAAGGCCGGATCTGTATTGACTTATGCTAATCATTATAAAGGTGTGTTGCGTATTATGCATGGCGATATGGACGACAATGTACATCTGCAGAATACAATCCAGCTCGTCGATAAATTGACTGATCGAAATGTTCCTTTCGAATTGATGATTTATCCTGGAAGCCGGCATGGATTTGACCGATCGAAAAGCAAATATGATTTTAACGAACGTGCGCGTTTTTACTATCAATATTTACTGGAAAAGCCGCTTCCAAAAGAGTTTAAATAAGCCTAACTAAGGTGAAAATATAGCTTCCCCTGTCACTTCGATAGGGGATTTTTATTTTACGGAGTATTTTCATTTATTCACGCTGCCAAATATTCTCCATCGGGTTCTTCTTTATGTTAAATATGAGAAAAAAAGTGATTTTTCTGTGTGTGTAAATTGTTGAAAATTAAAAAATATGGCATCTTTGTAGAAGTTTATTCAAAGATAAAATGATTCAATTCCTAAAGGAAAGTACTTTTGCCGTTAATGAGGTTTTTAATAAGTCATTGGAGTTGCTGAAAAAGCATTATTTTTCGGTTGCCGGGCTTTGTTTTCTGTTATTTGTGACTTCTGGACTCTCCAATTATCTCGCAACATCGATTAGTGATTTCAATGTAGTGTTGAGTGGTTTTATGGCGTTTTTTTTCATGGTAATGTATTTCGGATTGAATATGACTTTGTTTAAGTATATTTTGAGTCTGATAGATGGAAATCATGATAAGAAACTGATTCAATGTATCCCAAGTTCAAAGGAACTCGTTTACTTTTTCGGAGCTATGCTCAGTATCATGGTGCTTTCAATAATGCTCTTACTGCTATTGGGGGCAGTTTCTTTACCCTTTCTTTATTTGTTTGAAAACGGTGAAAATCGTGTAGAGCTGATGAGCAATTTTACGATGTTTGTCGTTTTTGTGGCAGCCATATTGACCTTTCTCCTGATTATAAGAGTGGCATTTTATCCATTCTTCATTATTGATAAACACGCGGGTACTTTCAAATCTTTGCGTTTTAGTTTTGCACTGACAAAGGGTAACGTGTTCAAACTGTTGTTGATTTTGGCTGTGTTTGCTTTCTTTCAGTTGCTACAGATGTATTTTAATTTTTTAGAATATTACATAATTTTTATTATTTTGAACCTCGTGAGTTCTTTTTTGGTTGTACCTTTAGCTTGCATTGTCGTTTCGGTAGCTTATCGTTCAATGATGGCAGATTATCATGGTGGAGAGGATCCAAAGATTTTAAAAAATATATTTTAATTAATAGCAAAGGTTTTGAGTAAAAAAGGAATTGCCATTTTAGGGGCAACGGGAAGTATAGGCACACAAGCCTTGGATGTTATAAGAGCCTTTCCTAATCAATTTGAAGCAGTCGTTTTGACATGTGGTAGCAACGCTTCATTGTTAATTCAGCAGGCTTTGGAGTTTAAGCCCAAAGCAGTTGTTGTAACGGATTCCCTTCAATATAGTTATGTTCAGGACGCCCTAAAAGGGCATAATATCGCTGTTCTTTTAGGTGAATTGGGGTTGGTTGAAGTGGTTCAATATGAAGATGTTGATGTTGTCTTGAATGCGATTGTTGGGTCTGCCGGATTAAAGCCTACTGTGAAAGCGATTCAATCCAAAAAGGATATCGCTTTGGCTAACAAGGAAACACTGGTTGTCGCTGGCGAGCTGATTATGGCTTTGGTGCATGAATATGGCGTTCGAATGCTGCCTGTGGATTCAGAGCATTCGGCAATTTTTCAGTGTTTGACCGGAGAGGAGCATAATCCGATAGAGAAAATCTACATTACCGCTTCTGGCGGGCCTTTTAGAGGTAAAAGTAGAGCAGAGCTTCAATGTGTTACCAAGGCTCAAGCATTGAAGCATCCCAATTGGTCTATGGGAGCCAAAATCACGATTGATTCCGCTTCTTTGATGAATAAAGGCTTAGAAGTCATTGAAGCAAAATGGCTTTTCAATCTGTCGATAGATCAAGTTGATGTCATTGTACATCCTCAATCCATTGTGCATTCCCTGGTTCAGTTTCAAGACGGTTCTATGAAAGCGCAAATGGGGGTACCTGATATGAAATTGCCGATCCAATATGCGTTGACATATCCAGGACGTTTCGAAAATAATTTTGAGCGTTTTAATTTCATGGACTATCCAACGCTCAGTTTCGAAAAAGCAGATATGGAAACCTTCAGAAATCTGGCTCTTGCTTATGAAAGTTTGCGGGCCGGTGGCAATAGAAGCTGCGTATTGAATGCCGCCAATGAAGTCGTTGTAGATGCGTTCTTGAAAGATCGAGTTGGTTTTCTGGAGATGAGTGATGTTATTGAACAGACATTGGATCGAGTACAATTTATTGCTACACCGACGTTGGATGATTATCTGGAAACGGATCGTGTAGCAAGATTAATAACAAAGGAAATAATCAAAGATTAAATTTAAAAAGCATACATGGGTGTTTTAATTATGGTCGGACAAGTGATTCTAGGCTTGTCAATTTTAATTGTTCTACATGAGTTAGGACATTTTTTAGCAGCGCGTGCATTTGGTATCAAGGTAGAAAAGTTTTATTTGTTCTTTGATGCTTGGGGAGTGAAATTGTTTAAATTCAATTACAAAGGATGTGAATATGGTATTGGCTGGTTACCATTAGGCGGTTATGTCAAAATTGCTGGGATGATCGATGAGTCGATGGATACAGAGCAATTGAAGGGTGAACCACAGCCTTGGGAATTTCGATCAAAACCAGCTTGGCAACGTTTGATTGTTATGTTGGGCGGTATTATTGTCAATATTGTGGTCGGTGTTGTTGTTTTTTGGATGCTGACTTTTAAAATGGGCAATACGGATATCAAAATGAACCAGCTTGTAAACGGTATTGTGCCGGGCTCTATTGGTGAATCTATTGGTTTGAAAGCCGGTGATAAGGTGGTCGCAATTGATGGTAACCGCGTAGAGAACTACTCCGAACTGATCAGTTCCAAAGTCTTGATGGGCGGAGTTACACTCGCCGTCGAACGTGGTGGTGTGACTGAAGATGTCAAAGTTCCAGCCGATTTATTAAATACACTTTCTGACAAAAAAGGAGAGAAGTTTATTGAACCACGTGTTAGAACAACAAGCGTTGCTGAAGTTGCTCCGGGATCGGTGGCTAGTAAAATGGGTTTTGTGAAAGGCGACAGCATTATCGCTGTAAATGGTACGCAGGTTCCCTTCTTTGACCAATTTAAGACACAAATAAAAGCGAATATAAATAAAACTGTTGCTATTAAAGTACTGCGTAATGGAGAGGAAGTTTCACTGCAAGGAAATGTTCCTGCTGATGCTATGCTGGGAATAGGCATTAACCGTGATTATTCCATCAAGTCTTTTACAACACAATATACTTTGACAGAGGCACTCCCAATTGGTGCAAAGAAGGCTTTTACAGTGATTACCGATAATGCCAAAGGATTTGGCAAAATTTTCAAAGGTGAAGTGCGTGCTGATAAAGCCTTATCGGGTCCCATTGGTATCGCAACTTTGTTTGGTACGGAGGTGGATTGGATCCGTTTTTGGTCTTTGGTAGGCATGTTATCGATGGCATTGGCATTTATGAACCTATTGCCTATTCCAGCACTGGATGGTGGGCACGTATTATTCTTATTGATTGAAATGATACAAGGTAAGCCATTGAGCGAAAAATTCCTGGAAAAAGCGCAGATGGTTGGTTTCTTTATTCTTTTGGCTTTAATGGTCTTTATATTCGGGAACGATATTTTTAAGCTCTTTAAGTAACTCAATCGATCGCCAGCCGATGCTGACGGCATGTATATCATAAAGTAAAGGGGGCTAAATTCAAAGCCCCCTTTACTTTATGATATCGATACGCTTACAGGAAAAGGCTTCGCGTTGTATAATTATCTGCTAGCTGCATTCGCCCTTCATATGTTTTCATTTTATTTATTTCAGCCTTTAGGATGAAAATTTTTACAACAATAAATTCTCTATTTATATTGCTTTTGAAAAACAATTTTTCTAAGTTTGGTCATGGATGGAAGAAATAGAGCAGATGTAAAGCCTGGTATGTTGGTGAATATCGTCTTAAAAAAAGATCAACGTACTGGAAGTCTTACAGAGGGGATTGTGAAGGACTTGTTGACCTCATCCTCTTATCATTCGAGAGGAATTAAAGTGAGATTGACGGACGGCCAAATAGGAAGAGTGGCCGAAATTATTGAAGATGACTTTTAGCAGGTGTTCTACTGATCTTCCGCTCTTTTTTATTTAATCTTTCCTCATACTATTTATATGGAAAGATCTGCTGCCTATGGTGTTCTTTTTGAATAAATCAAATGTAAAGATTGTTGAATTATTATTAGTGGATATTTTGACATAAAACTTGCATAACGACATTATTATTACTAACTTTTTTCTGTATTTTTTATTTTATTACATATTTATATAATATTGTTTTTATAATTACTAAATGACGGTTTTTTCAAATGGATATCAAAAGTAAATGTACGATTGTCTATGCTGATGATGCATTGATTCATCATATACTGATGCGCGCAATGACTCAATCTCATTTATTGAATTTGGTTTATTGTGCTTCTAATGGGATGGACTTAATTGACTACCTCCATGACAACGGACATGAACTTCCTCAGATATGTATACTGGATCTACATATGCCCGTGCTAAACGGAATAGAAACGGCAAAAATAATGAAAGAAAAGTTTCCCTCCGTCAGAATATTCGGGCTGACATCGAGCAGTGATGAAAATGAACGGATGAAAATGCGGGACGCTGGGGCAGAAGAGATTTTTTCAAAGGAGCAAATGCCTTTATTAATGAAACAACTTGCTTCTTGAATATAAAAAGCTACACAAAAAAAGCCTAACATCTGTTAGGCTTTTTCTTTGGTTTCTAAAGCATCCTTGAATTTTAGCAGTCTAATCCAGGACGGACATTTACTTAAGTCTTTTTTCCATAAGCTTACATGGATAAAGCTTGTGCTTAAGAAGCGTTTAACGTCGAAGACTTGCATGTCCTGCTGTATTTCCAGCGTATCAGGAAGGTCTTTGGATTTAAAATATTGTTGTAATTCCTCTGGAGTCATACGACAAAAGTAAAGTTTTAAATCTTTATCTCCAACCTCCGCCAAGTGCGCGGTAAAGATCTACAAATGCATCTAAATGCTGCTGTCTTAACTCCACAAGGTCAAGGTCACTGTTTAATGCATTGCTTTGCGCAGTAATGACCTCTAAATAAGTGGCATATCCGCTTTTGAAGAGTAGATTCGCATTTTTTACCGCAAGTTGCGCATTATCCACTCTTTCTTTTGCCAGAGATAATTGTTCACGTTGTTTGTCTACTGTAACAACTGCATTAGAGACTTCGGCTACTGCCTCCACAACATTTTGCTGCAACTGAATTTCAGCCTTATCCCGTTCCAATTTGGCTACTTCATATTGTGTTTTTAATGTTCTGTTTTTGAAAATAGGTGTGGTTAAATTTCCAGTTATTCCGCCGAGTAATGCTCCAGGAATATGGAACCAATTTTTTGGAAGCATGCTATTAACCCCTAATACGCCACCGATAGTTAAGGATGGATAACGCATGGCCTGTTGGATATTAACGTTCGCATTGGCAGCCATCAATTGGAGCTCAGATGATCGGATGTCAGGTCTATTGCGAAGAATCTCTAATGGAGAACCGAGGGAGATGTCTTTGCTCTCGGCGAAGAGATGCTCGTAAGAGGTGCCTCTATTGATACTGTCGGGCAATTTTCCGGTTAGTGTCTGAAGGGCATTTTCCTGAATGACAATTTCCTTTTCCAGTTCGGGTACAAGGGACGCAGCTAAGAGACGCTGCGATTGTGTTTGTTGGATCGCCAAAGCGGTGATTTCACCAGCTTCATATTGTAACCTGATCATGCGGAGCGTACTATCGTTTAATTGGACGTTACGTTTAGCGACTTCTATTTTAGCATCAAGCATCAGAAGATTGAAATAGCCTTTTGCTACCGAAGTTATGATGGAGGTCTGTACAGCATTTTTTGCTTCCTCGGTATCCAAATATTCGGCCAATAGCTGCTCTTGTTTGCTTCCTATCTTCTTCCAGATATCTATTTCCCAGCTAAAGTTAATGTCTGAGCCAAACATTGACTGATAGACGAACATATTTTGAGGTGCTTTTTCACCTTTTTGATCATAGTATTTGGTCAGTGGGCCGCTGCCAAAATCCTGCGATCGCCAAGTCCGGTTTCCATTGGCAATGGTTGCATTTACACTCGGTAAGTAATTAGCCTTATTTTGCGCTAATAGCCGGTTTGAAATCTGCAGGTTGAGCAAGGCAGTCCTCATCTCAAAATTGTTTGATAACGCAGAATCAATTAATAACTTCAACGTCGGATCGTGGAAGAAAGATTTCCAATGAATTAGTCCCATACTGGAGGTGTCTCCGAAGAGGTCTAGTGTATCACCACGAAAATTTTCAGGAAGTTTTACTTTGGGCTGCACATAATCTTTTCCTACTTTACAAGCGTTCATCATTCCTAATAGGCCTATGATTATACCGATTCCCGAAATGTATTTTTTTATGTTTTTCATTATTCTTCCTCTTGTTTAGCTAGTTTATCATGTAGTTTTTCATCCAAGCTTTTAAATACGACAAATAATACCGGGATGATGAAGATACCAAACGCTACGCCAAAGAGCATACCGCCGGCGGCGCTGAAACTGATGGAGTGATTGCCGATAGCTGATGGCCCTACCGTCCACATTAGTGGTACTAGACCGGCTACAAATGCCAAACTGGTCATCAAGATAGGTCTTAATCTAAGCTTGGATCCATTGATGGCTGCTTCGACGATACTCTTACCATTTTTACGCTCCTGGACGGCGAATTCTACAATCAGAATTGCGTTTTTGGCCAAAAGACCAATAAGCATGATGAGCCCTACCTGAACATAAATGTTGTTTTGGAGTCCCACCAGGTTGATGACAGCGAAAACGCCGATCAGTCCCACTGGTATCGACAATAGTACTGCCCACGGAAGGATATAGCTTTCATATTGAGCCGAAAGCAGGAAGTATACAAAAAGAATACTAAGTGCAAAAATCAGCGCAGTCTGTGAGCCAGATTGGCTCTCCTCGTAGCTCATGCCCGTCCATTCAAATCCATAATTCCCAGGAAGGTTGCTATCGGCCATTTTTTGGATAGCCTGCATAGCGTCATCTGTACTGTAACCGTCGGCAGTGGTGATATTCACAGCGATAGCGTTGTACAAATTATAACGGGTTATGGTTTCGGGCCCCACCGTCTTCTCTAAGGTCAGGAGGGTATTTATAGGAACCATTTCACCTTTGCTATTCCGTACAAAAATTGAATTGAAGGATTCGGGATCTTTACGGAAATCAAAATCCGATTGGACATAAACGCGATACTGGCGGCCAAATCGATTGAAATCACTCGCTTGTACGCGTGCAAAGTAAGATCTGATGGTGGACATTAGATCTTTGATATCGACCCCCAGGGATTTTGCTTTCACAGCATCAATATTGACTTCATACTGCGGGAAGTTGGATTTGAAGCTTGTGTAGGCGCTTCGTATCTCTGGTAAGGTATTTAGCTGGTTTATAAATGTGTCGGCGATAGTATTAAAGTCTCTGATATCCCCACCCATCCGATCCTGAAGAACCATTTCAATTCCGGCAAAGTCTCCAAAACCCTGCACAGTAGGGCGAGGGAATACCGTAAACGTGGCTTCATTAATTTGGGATAGATCTTTTCTGATGGTATCCATAAAGGCATTGATATCCTGGATATGCTCACGCTTAGCGTGGGGTTTTAGGGTAATGTAACCAGCGGCAAATGCCGGACTTGAACTTCCATCTAGGGCATTAAAACCTGAAACTGTCGTCATTCCATTGATATCCTCTCTTTTCTTTAAAATACTATCGGCACGGTGAAGTACTTCCGTTGTCCGGCTCAATGACGCACCAGGAGGGAGGGCGATATTGTACGTGATAAAACCATCGTCCTCGGTCGGAATAAAACTTTTAGGGGTTTTGATCATAAAAAATGCGCCGAGTGCCGTAATCAAAATTAAACCTGTCCAGGCTATTTTTTTGTTCTTAATGAGAACTGTTACCACGGCAACATACCGTAAAGTAAGTCGATCAAAAGAGGTGTTGAACGCCTTGAAGAACCGGTTTTTAAATTGATTTATCTTGCTGGTTTTTTGATCGTTGTGATGTTGTGGCGTTTTAAGTAAGAGTGCACATAGTGCAGGGCTTAAGGTCAATGCATTGAGTGCTGAAATCAGAATTGCCGTTGCCAGCGTGTAAGCAAACTGTCGATAAAAGATTCCAGCCGGCCCTTCCATAAATCCAACGGGCAAAAATACGGCGGCCATGACCATAGTTATTGACAGAATGGCGCCTGTAATTTCGGACATCGTCGACAATGTCGCCGCTCGGGCTTTTAACCCTGTACTGTGCATTTTCTCGTGGATCGCCTCAACGACAACGATCGCATCATCCACCACAATTCCAATGGCCAATACCAAGGCAAACATGGTTAGGACATTCAGTGAAAATCCAAAAAGTTGCAGGAAAAAGAACGTTCCTACCAGCGATACCGGGATTGCAATGGCTGGAATTAAGGTAGACCTAAAATCTTGTAAGAAAATAAATACAATAACAAATACAAGGATAAAGGCTTCGAAAAGTGTGTGTTCGACTTGGTTGATCGATTCGTCGATCTGGTCCCTTACCGAGTACGTCACTTCGTAGTGTATGCCTTTTGGAAATGTTTTTGATTGTTCTTCGAGTACTTTTCTAACGGCAATATCAATATCATGAGCGTTAGAACCACTGGTCTGTGTTAGATTGAGGGTTAGGCCCGGATGTCCATTTACCTTATTATCGCTACTTAGATTGGTCGCTCCGAATTCTATTCTTGCGACATCCTTTAGATAGAGCACTGATCCATCTTCGTTGGTTTTAATCACAATATTTTGGAATTCCTCCGGTGTGGTGAAGCGCCCCTTATGGCGGATCACAGTCTCAAAAGCTTCGTCTGAAGTCTCCCCAAATTTACCAGGGGCAATCTCAAAGTTCTGATCTTTTATCGCGTCAGTGACATCCTGTGGAACCAAGTTGTAAAGGGCGAGCTTTTCGGGGTTTAACCAGAGTCTCATGGCATAATCCCTAGCCCCTAAGCGGGACACTTGAGCTACCCCATCTACACGTAGTAACGGGCGCATCAGGTTAATCTGTGCAAAGGCCTGTAGAAAAGTTTCGTCATAGGCGCTGTCTTGATGATCGGAGTATAAGTTGATGGTCATAATGACACCGGTTTGCCGTGGCATGACGGTGATACCCGCTTCATTTACTTCCGCGGGAATGGAGCTAATGGCTTTGGAAATCCGAGTCTGTACGTTAACGGAGGCAATGTCTGGATTGGTACCTGTCTTGAAATAAACAGAAACACTCCCAGACCCTGAGTTGGAAGCAGAGGATTTGATGTAAGTCATATCCTCTACACCATTGATGGCTTCTTCAATAGGTAATAAAACACTTTTTGCCACTGTTTCAGCATTCGCTCCAGGATAACTGAGTGAAACAAGCACACTGGGTGGTGCGATTTCTGGAAAGCGCGAGACAGGTAGCAATTTTAGGCCTACTAGACCTAAAATAACCAAGATAATGGAAACCACCGTGGCCAATACGGGCCTATTTATAAATGTTTTAAGCATATATATAGAATTTTAAACATGCTACTTTCAGTGCGCAGTATCACTGGCACAAGTAGCATGCAAAAATGATCAATAATTATTTCTGTAAAATTGGGGTTACCGGTGAACCGTCGGTCAATTTGTCAAAGCCGCTAGTAATAACACGATCGTTTTCCTTTAAACCTGAATAGACGATATAGTTGTTTTTACTTTTGCCCGAAAGCTGGAGATTTCGTTTCTGTGCCTTATTGTTTTGGTCCAATATATAGACAAAGGTTTTATCTTGCAATTCGTTTACAGCAATCTGAGGGATTTGAAGAACATCTTTCTTAATCTCAGCGATTTTAAGCGTACCGCTGCTTCCAGATCGGAGAATGTTATCATGATTTTGAAAGGTAGCGCGTAAGGAGATTGCTCCCGTGGTACGGTTGATTTGGCCATTGACCGCATCAACTATACCCTTTTTCGCATATTCTTCACCATCTGCGAGAACTAAAGTCACCTCGGGAAATACAAGTTTTTGATTCTGGTTGTATTTCTTACCTTCTAAGCTATCTTTTTTTGCCTGAGCTTTTGAAAAATACAGAAAATCAGATTCATTCATGGAAAAATAAACATACACTTCCTGAATATCGGAAAGATAGGTGAGGGGTTCTTTATCTCCCTTCGATACCAAATTCCCGATACGCTTTGGGATCCGGCCAATGTAACCGCTTACCGGTGCTGTGATAACGGTAAAATCCTTACTGATCTGAGCCGAGCGTACGGCCGCGATAGCTTGGTCGAGTGTTGCCTTGGCAACTTGATAATCTGACTTGGCAGAAGAAAGTCTGACGTCCGAAATAACATCATTTTGAACGAGCGGTTTCAATCGGTCTACTTCAAGTTGTGCGTTTTTAAGTTTGGCTTTAGCGACCTGTTCTGTAGCGATCATGTTATTCAGGTTTTCCTGATAGGTGGAAGGATCAACTTTAAATAGCTTTTGGCCTTTTTGTACAAAAGAACCTTCATCAACATAAATTTCCTGAAGTAATCCCTCGACCTGGGGGCGAACTTCTACATTAACCTTACCTTCGATTGTCCCCAAATAATCCTTGATGGTAATTGCATCTGATTTCTTTACGGTATAAACCGGTAAGGCGACGCTTTTTTCTTTGCTTTTATTTTCTTTTGAAGAACTTGAAGAACAACTTACCTGAGTGGCTAAGGCTGAACAAATCAATAGAGATACGTTAAAAATAGATAATGTTTTTTTCTTCACAATGATTGATTAATTTTTACGATATATGTGTGTGTAATATGAATATTACAATATAAACGTCAAATAGTTTAATTATTGTGAAGATTAACATTTGTTAACATCTCCAATTGGAGTTAATTATTGTTCAATTATTAACCAATATTAATGATTAATAGTTTCAGGTATTTGATAATGAAGTTTTTAGGGGAAGGAATACATCATATTTTCTCCCTTAGGAAAATATGATGTTATTGAGATAGAAACCTAAAATTTAAGGTGCTTTACGGTCAGCCCGTTATTAATAAGTTGTTTTAAGGCATCAATTCCTATGCTAATATGCGCTTCTACATATTTCGCCGTAACGGTTACGTCACTGACAGACGTTTTGACTCCTTCTGGAACCATTGGTTGATCCGAAACGAGCAGTAAAGCACCGGTAGGAATTTTGTTGGCAAAACCTACACTGAATATCGTTGCTGTTTCCATATCAACGCACATGGCACGGATTGATTTCAAATATTTTTTAAAGGCTTTATCATGTTCCCAAACTCGTCTATTGGTGGTGTATACCGTTCCTGTCCAGTAATCCCGCTGATGATCCCTTATTGTAGTTGATATAGCCTTTTGCATAGCGAAGGCAGGCAGGGAGGGCACTTCGGGCGGAAAATAATCATTCGATGTTCCTTCGCCACGGATAGCAGCAATAGGTAAAATCAATTCACCCACAGGAATCTTTTTCTTGATCCCACCCGTTTTACCCAGGAATAGTACTGCTTTTGGCGCAATGGCTGATAATAGATCCATAACCGTTGCGGCCATGGGGCTTCCCATACCGAAGTTGATGATGGTGATTCCGCCATCGGTGACCGACTGCATTGGTTTATCTTCGCCGTAGATGGGCGCATTATCATGCATTTCAGAAAACAGCTGTATATATTTTGAAAAGTTTGTCAAAAGGATGTATTCTCCAAACTCTTCTAACGGTCTTCCAGTATACCTGGGAAGCCAATTGTTTACAATTTCTTCTTTACTTTTTAAACCTGGTGTTATCGGACTATTTACTGTACTTTTGGCACTTTTCTTTTTTGTCATAGTCATTAAATTTAGTTTCTCGAATCTCTTATATTCCTATAAACATTCCATTATGTGTATGTTATTATTATTGTAATATAAGATTTTTAATTCTTTAAAAAAAAATCCCGTTCAGCTGAACGGGATTTTTTTAAGCGACTTTAAGCTTTTTCAAATCGGACTTCTCGAATTTTTTCTTCGCGTAGTCCAGAGTGATTTCCAAAGCTTTCTGTCCCGTCTGCTCTTTTGTTGATGGAATCTCAAACATCGCGTCCAGCATAATGGCTTCACAGATACTGCGTAAACCCCTAGCTCCGAGTTTGAATTCATCCGCTTTATCGACAATAAAGGTATAAACATCAGGATCAAATTTTAGTTCGATACCTTCATATTCAAACAACTTCTTATATTGTTTAACCAATGCGTTTTTGGGTTCAGTCAAGATACTCAGTAAAGTTTCTTTATCCAACGGATTTAGATAAGTCAATACTGGCAGACGCCCTATTAGCTCTGGAATCAAACCAAAGTTCTTTAAGTCTTGAGGAGTAATATATTTGTATAAGTTGTTCAAATCGATTTCCTCTTCGTCTTCATTCATTTTATAACCTACAGTCTGTGTACGTAAACGGTTTGCAATTTTCTTTTGAATACCATCAAATGCACCGCCACAGATAAAGAGTATATTACTAGTATTTACCGCGATCATTTTTTGATCAGGGTGCTTACGGCCGCCCTGAGGTGGAACGTTAACCACTGTACCTTCGAGAATCTTCAACAAAGCCTGTTGAACACCTTCACCTGATACATCTCTCGTAATGGAAGGATTGTCACTTTTACGTGCAATTTTATCTATTTCATCGATATAGATGATTCCGCGCTCTGCCGAAGCTACATCATAATCTGCTGCTTGAAGTAAGCGTGTCAAAATACTTTCTACATCCTCGCCAACATAACCTGCCTCTGTCAGTACAGTCGCATCTACAATACAGAATGGTACGTTTAATATCTTCGCAACTGTCTTTGCTAACAATGTTTTACCAGTACCTGTTTCTCCCACGATAATTAGATTCGATTTTTCGATCTCAATTTCGTCTTTATCCACTTTCTGATTTAACCGTTTATAGTGATTATAAACTGCTACCGAAATTACTTTTTTTGCATCATCCTGACCGATCACATATTGATCCAAGTGAGTTTTGATCTCAAAAGGTCGGATCAACTTTAAGGCAGTCTGTAATGTTTTGCTTTTTCGTTGTTTTAATTCTTCTGCTAAGATTTCGCCCGCCTGCTGGATGCATCTATCACAGATATGTGCACCGTTGCCCGCAATGAGCATCTGAGCCTCATTTTTGCTTATCCCACAAAACGAACAATGAATGTCTCTATCGTTATTCTTTGCCATTGTTATTTAATATTCTCCTTCTTAGGAAGTAAAATCTCATCAATCATACCGAATTCTTTCGCCTCATTGGCTTTCATCCAGTAATCGCGGTCAGAAGATTTTTCTACCCATTCGTAAGTTTGTCCAGAATGATCTGAAATAATGGTGTATAATTCTTCTTTCAATTTCATCATTTCACGTAAGTTGATTTCCATATCAGCTGCGACGCCCTGAGCACCACCAGATGGTTGATGAATCATGACGCGTGAATGACGTAACGCTGCACGTTTCCCTTTCGCACCAGCAACCAAAAGCACAGCTCCCATAGAAGCAGCAATACCTGTACAGATTGTTGCTACATCTGGAGTGATATATTGCATAGTATCATAAATCCCTAACCCAGCATACACACTCCCGCCTGGGGAATTAATGTAGATTTGGATATCTCGTTGTGCATCGGTAGACTGTAAAAACAAAAGTTGTGCCTGAATAATGTTGGCCACCTGATCATCAATACCGCTACCTAAAAATATGATGCGATCCATCATCAAACGTGAGAATACATCCATCTGTGCAACGTTCAATTGACGTTCTTCAACAATGTAAGGTGTAAGGTTTGTAGGAATGCTTGTCTCTGTGCGAGCGATGAAGCTGTCAACGTGCTGACTTCCAATACGGTGATGCTTTACTGCATATTTTCTGAATTCGTTTTTATCTATATTCATCTTTTTATTTTTTTCTGTTCTGTAGGACTAATATAAAACTATATTTTATAAATCAAATAAATTGAAAAGATGTTTTACATCTACTTTACATTTTTTTATTAGCTCCACTCACCGTCTGGCGATAAGGTAAAGACTAGGTTATTTTTTATGTGTTTCATGCATAGCTCCTTAGCCAATTTCATTGTAGCTGGGGAGGTCTTCTAAAAATTCATAGGACTCAGTCTTAAAATTAATTTTACAATAGTAATGATTTATGCCGTTGCTCACTACTAAGTAGGGGATGCGATGAACGGTGTTATAATTTGCGATTTGCTCAAATACTTGTTGGGTAATTTTTATATTTGGTGCCTTAAATTCCGCCAAAACGACCTTATGTCCATTGCTGTTGTAAATTAACAGATCACTTCGTTTCTGAAGGTTATTTAGTTTTAATCCGCCTTCGATATTCATCAGTGATTTGGGGTAATTTTTACTGATTGACAAATAGTTTATCCAATGCTGTCTAACCCACTCTTCGGGAGTTAACACCAGATCCTTTTTTCTGAGCTCATCGAAGATATAAATCGCATTGTTCTTTTTGGATATTTTAGCTTTAAACGGAGGCAAGTTCAGTGGAGTAGGTGAAAACATGAACAAATATACTAAAATTTCGGCAATACTAATAAATTGCCTCGGTCGGAAATATGCTGTTTTTTATGAACTTGCTGTCTCTAGGGGAAAGAAATAAATGTACTACGATAGTTCGGTCGCTGCATCTTACCGGTTTTAAACCAGTCAGTTACTGCTACGCTAAGGAGTGAACAACGATATAAAAGCATAACTTTGTGAAGTTCCGGGTTGATTTGCCATTAAAATTGTAATTTTGCTTCTCATATATGCCCGTGGTTGAATATTTTGAAGATTTTATTGAAGATGCATAAGCGCACCGTTAGGAGTTGTCGAAAATAGATCTCAAATTTGCATGGGGCAGTACGAAAAGTGTTTATTGGGGCCGAAGAAAATAAAAAATGTCGATAGTTTTTACATATGAACATACATCCGATCTTATCCGATATCAAAAACAGAGCTTTTAAACCCGTATATCTATTGCAGGGGGAGGAAAGCTATTTTATCGATACCATTGCTGATGCGCTTGAAGCGACGGTATTGACCGACGCACAAAAGGGGTTTGACCAATCCATTTTTTATGGAAAGGATGTTGATATGTCTACAATAGTCAATTCGGCTAAACGATATCCGATGATGAGCGATAATCAGGTTATCATTATTAAAGAGGCTCAAGAGTTAAAATGGAAGTCCGATACCGAAGAGCTGTTGACCAAGTACCTTGAGCATCTTACACCAACTACTATTCTTGTTTTTTGCTATAAACATGGCAAATTTGATAAGCGTAAAAAAATTTACAAAGTGTTCGAGAAAGCAGGATTAGTGATTGATGCTGCTAAACTGTATGATGATAAGGTAGCGCCGTGGATTGGATCCTACATGAAAGAGGCAGGTTGGCGTATTCATCCCCAGGCTAGTGTATTGATTGCTGATTATCTCGGTAATGACTTGTCCAAAATATCCAATGAACTGGATAAGCTTATGCTCAATGTTCCCAAAAATCAGGAAGTAAGTATGGATGACGTCGAACGTAATATTGGTATTTCCAAAGATTATAATGTATTTGAATTAAATACTGCATTAGCGAAACGGAATGCCTTAAAAGCGTATCAGATTGTCGACTATTTTGTGGCAAATCCCAAAAATAATCCTTTGGTTATGGTCATTGGTCAAGTGGCGACTTACTTTACTAAAATTCTAAAATATCATTATCTTATTGATAAGACCGCTGCCGCAAAAGAATTAGGTGTACATCCATTCTTTTTGAAAGAATATGAACTTGCGGCGAGAAATTACAATCGTAGAAAAACTTTCGACGTGCTCAATGTTCTAAAAGAGACTGATTTAAAATCGAAAGGTGTTCATGTTCCCAGCAATTTTAATAGCGCAGAGATTCTCAAAGAGATGATCTATCGGATACTCAATTAACTAGCCTAACGGAGTTTTAAACAAACAGACAAACAAACTTGCTCAGCTGTAAGACACCCCACAAGGTGTCTTTTTTTACATAAATTTAATAATTAAACATTTGTTTAAATTAAACGTTTGTTTAACTTTGCCCCGCATTTAATAACAATGAGGTTAGTTTCGTTGCTTAAGATGCGATTGTATCTTTAAAAGGATAATTGTTTATAATGGAATTTAACGAAAAACAGATTGATATTCTCCTTGCAGCAGAGCGTCTTTTTGCAACAAAAGGGTTTGATGGAACTTCCGTCCGTGATATCGCTAATGAAGCTAATGTCAATGTGGCGATGATCAACTATTATTTTGGTTCTAAAGACAAGCTATTGGATACTTTCTTTGAATGGCGTGTTCCTGATTTCATGATCAATGTGGATGAGCTTGCAGGTATTGATCATGCGTTGGATAAAATTGATGCGATGGTGGATCGATCAATTAAATCGATGAACTCTCACCGAAAGCTATATCACATTATTACCATCGAAAGTTCACTAAAGCAGCGGATGCTTATATCTGAGGCTTTTAGGAAGCTCAAATTACACAATTTAGAAGTGATCTCTGCTGTCATCAATGACGGGGTTGCGCAGGGGGTATTTAAGGCGGGGTATGATCCGATCTTGATTCATTCGATGATGATGGGAACTTTTATGAATTTCCAGATGAACCATAGCTTTTTACAGGATCAGTTGCATATCGATAATGATAAAGACTATGCACATTATATAGAAACAACGTTGACAGAATTTATACAGAAAACAATTAAAGCTTTATTGACATATGAAAAATAAGTTGGCCAATTTAAGTGCTTTATTGCTTTTAAGTCCTATAGGTTTATTGGCGCAAAACAATAAGCACATGACTTTGGAAGAGATAATTCACTTGGCCGCAAATCAAAGCGTGGAAGCGAAGTCTGCTGATACCAAGGTATTTGGAAGGCAGCTCGAAGTCGAAACTGCCAAATCAAAGCAACTTCCAGACGCAAAATTGGGAGGACAATACATGGCCATGACTACTCCAAATGTGAATTTAAAGTTGGCATTGGGTGAGGAAGGGTCTGCGCCGGATATTGCCGCGAATCAATTGTGGTTAGGGCAGGCTTCGGTAAGCCTGCCGATCTATACCGGCGGAAGGATTAAGGGAGGCATTGACATTGCAAAAGATGTATTGAAAGCCGAAGAATACAACGCTGTAGCGAGTAAGGAACAATTGGCTATACGCGCAGTGAATCTTTATCTAAGCCTTTATAAGGCTCAGCAAACCAATTTGTTGATTGCAGAAAATATCAAGCAGTCTGAGCAGCGGGTTTCGGATTTTAAAGCGATGTTAGACAATGGATTGATCGCTCGTAATGACTTATTGAAAGCTGAGTTGCAGTTATCTAACTATCAGGTATCGCTTCAGGAAGCACAGAAAAATATCAAGGTATTGAATTATCAATTGGCTAATTTCCTGAAGATTGATGAAGATACACAATTGGATCAGATTAATCTAGCGGATGTGAGGGGTGTTGATTTGGGCTTAAAAGCATCATTTGATGCTGCGAAAAGCACCCGTTCGGATGTGAAATCTATGGAATCACAACGTCTGGTTGTTGAAGATCAGTTGAAAGTAACCAAAGCTGCTGCCATGCCAACTGTCTCTGCAACGGCAGGTTACAATGCTTTTGGCCTTCAAAAGGTGGTTACTGTAACTAATGCAGCGATGATAGGCGTGGGGGTATCGTATGATATAGGTTCGCTCTATAAGAACAAAAGGGAGGTTAATGTCGCCAAAAATCGCATTAAAGAAATCGATGAACATATTGAACTATTAAACGACAAGGTGAAAGTTCAGGTACAGCAGGCGAACGAAAACTACATGTTGGCACAAAAGCAGGATGTAGTGTATCATCAGGCGCTGGATCAGGCAGTTGAAAATTATCGTATTACCAAAGATAAGTATGATAACGGTATTGCAGATACAGATGATTTGTTGACAGCAGATGTACAGCAACTTCAAAGTAAAATAAACCTTGCGATCAGCAAAGCAAACACAATCGAAAAATACTATGACCTTCTATTGGCAAATGGGTCGTTAAATATTAAATAGCAATTAATCTAGACATGGAAAATACAATAGAAAACGCACCTGAGAAAAAAGGTACAAATAAAAAATTCACCATTGTTTTGGCTGCACTCGTTATTTTCGGTGGGGCTTACGGTGGTTATAAATACTTGCATGGTCAGGCGCACGAAACGACTGATGACGCACAAGTAGAAAAAAACATGAGTCCGATTATTCCGCGTGTTGGTGGATTCATTTCGAAAGTCTACGTAAAGGATAACGATTTGGTTAAAAAAGGCGATACCTTGTTTACCATTGAAAGCCAGGATTATCAGGTTCGCGTAGATGAGGCTTTAGCAGCACTTGCAGCGGCTCAAAGCAGTTTTGATGTTTCAAAGGCGGACGTGTCTGCATCTTCGGCGAATGTAGCCATATCTGATGCAACGATCCAATCTAATTTGGGTAGTATTGAAGCGGCACGTATTCGTGCCAAGCAAGCGAATAATGATTACATCCGCTACCAAAACTTGTACAACAACCAATCGATTACGAAGCAACAATATGAACAAGCATTAACCGCTAAGCTAGAAGCTGACAAGCAGGTTGAAATTTTGCAACAACAACGTAATGCAAGTGCATCTCAACGCAATGCAATCGTTAGTAAAACAACAGTAGCTTCTAAACAAACGTCTGTTGCAGAGGCAAATATAAAGAGAGCGAATGCGCAGCTCGAAGCAGCTAAATTGAATCTCTCTTATACGGCGGTGCTCGCATCTGTAGATGGCCAGGTGTCCAATATCAAGGTGCAACCAGGCCAGATGGTCAATCCGGGACAATCGTTATTCTATATTGTAGATAATATTGAAACTTGGGTTGTAGCTAATTTTAAAGAGACGCAGCTGGAAAAAATGAAACCAGGCCAAAAGGTTGGAATTAAAGTGGATGCTTATCCTAATATCGAGTTTGAAGGCGAAGTAAACTCTTTTTCACCAGCTACCGGTTCACGATTCTCTTTATTGCCTCCAGATAATGCCACGGGTAACTTTGTGAAAACTGTGCAGCGTTTGCCAGTAAAAATTAAATTGACAAAAGACAATAAAGCAGAAAACGTGGCTTTGCTCAGACCGGGCATGAATGCTGACGTAGATGTGCATGTTCAATAATTATGGAAAATTTAAATCAACAAGATAGTCTGGTTGAATATGGTTTTCGACGCGTCGTAATCACTATTACAGCAGTGCTATGTGCTCTGCTGGAAATTGTGGACACCACGATTGTCAATGTAGCCCTTAACGATATGAAAGGTTCGTTGGGTGCTACGTTAACGGATGTAGCATGGGTGATAACGGCTTATGCAATTGCCAATGTTATTGTAATTCCGATGACCAGCTGGTTGTCCCAACAGTTTGGACGTAGAAATTATTTTGCTGCCTCTATTATCATATTCACCGTATCTTCATTTTTGTGCGGTAACGCAACCAATATGTGGGAACTCGTCGCTTTTCGCTTTATACAGGGGATGGGTGGGGGTGCCTTATTGGTTACAGCTCAAACAATTATTACGGAAAGTTATCCCAAAGAAAAACGTAGTATGGCTCAGGCGATCTACGGGATGGGGGTTATCGTTGGGCCTACATTAGGACCACCTCTGGGTGGTTATATTATCGATAATTTCTCTTGGCCGTACATATTTTATATTAATGTGCCACTGGGAATTATCGCTACATTGTTGACGTTGTCTTTTGTCCGCAGTCCCAAATATAGCCAAAAACAGTCTGCCAAAGAAGTGGACTGGTTCGGCATGATTTTCTTGGTTATGTTTATCGGATCGCTCCAATTTGTATTGGAACATGGGCAACAGGATGACTGGTTTGACGACTCCTTAATTCTGGGCTTATCGATCTTATCGGCTTTTGGATTGTTATTCTTTATCTGGCGGGAATTGGTATATGATAAACCTATCGTCAACCTGCGCGTATTGAAAGATAAAAATTTGCAGGTTGGTGTAGTGATGAGTTTTATACTCGGTTTTGGGCTGTTCGGGTCTACTTTTATTATACCGATTTATACCCAGTCTATATTAGGATGGACAGCAACAGACGCTGGTTTGCTGTTGTTACCAAGTTCGATCATGACTGGTATTATGATGCCGTTTATTGGTAAGATGATTCAAAATGGTGTACCTCAAAAATACATGGTTGCAGTAGGACTCAGTATCTTTTTTGGCTTCTGTTTTTGGATGTACAGTTTAATGACGAATGACACGGGTTCGGAGCACATGTTTTGGCCATTAATTTTACGTGGAGTTGGATTGGGATTGTTGTTCGTGCCTGTTATGACGCTTTCTTTATCGACATTGCAAGGTAAATCAATCGGTGAAGGTGCTGCTTTTACAGGGATGATGCGTCAATTGGGTGGTTCGTTCGGAATTGCATTGATTACGACTTTTATCGCCCGGGATACCCAAAAACATCGTGTTGATCTAGTTGGTAATTTGGACCCTAGTAAGTTTGATGTGCAGCAGCGTGTACAGCAATTGCAAATGAGCTTTCAGGCGAAAGGTTTTGCACCAAATGAAGCTTTGGCCAAAGCGTATCAGATATTAGATCTAAACGTGATGAAGCAAGCTACTGTGTTGTCCTATATGGATGTATTTCTGTATTTAGGGGTTGTATTTTTGATTTGCGTTCCTTTTGTATTGATGATAAAACAAGGCAAAACGCAGATCGATATGTCTAGTGTGCATTAGTCCAAGATCGCTCAGGTCCATTGGTTTTAAAGGAGTATCCTGTCCTAAACAGCACTTATCCATGTAATAAAAAGTCCTCAAAAAGTGTTTGAATTTTTTGAGGACTTTTTTTATACTCCGCTTTTTGTTTAGTAGTGCCGACAGTTGCCCTCGTCAATCTAAAAATTTGCAATTAAAAAACCTGATTTAAAATTGATTGTTTAATAAAAACTAGTTTAGGAGAACCCGTCTTTTTAGGAAGCAAAGGATAATTCCTTCTGAAATGTAATTCAGGTAGAGTTTTTATTTTAAAAATAGCAACTGCATGTATACAGAGAAACTTAATTTTTTGGCATTTATCATCCCATTATTTTTAATCTTGATGCTGTTGGAATATTGGTATAGCCTCAAAAAGCAGAAGTGTTTTTATTCTTTTGATGAATCCATCTCAAATCTCAATGTTGGTATCGTGGAGCGTATGTGTGATATGTTTTCCGTGAGTTTATTTTACTTTTTTTTCGTTTGGCTGTACCAAAACTTTGCGCTATTTCATATTGAAGCTAATCTTTGGACCTGGATTATTCTTTTTCTATTTACAGATTTCCTTTGGTATTGGTATCATCGATACAGCCATGAGATAAACCTCCTGTGGGCCGCCCATGTTGTCCATCACCAAAGTGAAGATTATAACTTTACGGTAGCAGCCCGCATTACTATATTCCAGGCTGTCTTTCGTTCGCTATTTTGGGCTTTTATTCCTCTTTTGGGTTTTCCGCCTTTTATGATGACCACTATTTTATTAGTTCATGGTGTATATCCATTTTTCTCCCACACGCAGACCGTTGGGAATTTGGGAATCGTGGAGCGGGTATTCGTCACGCCATCGCACCACCGCGTGCATCACAGCAGTAACGAAATTTATTTGGATAAGAATTATGGGGATATCCTAATTATTTGGGATAAGCTTTTTGGAACATTTATCTCGGAACAAAAGGAGCAGCCTTGTGTTTATGGTCTCACTAAGCCTATTCATCGATACACTTTTCTTTGGCAACATTTTCATTATCTATTTGAAATCGGCTTATCATTTCAGCGGGCAAAAGGATTTAAAAATAAGATGCGAAATATATTTGGTCGCCCTGATGACATACAGCCAGAAATTCGCGAAGAGCTAGAAGTACGGATATTTGCTGGAACTAAGTCGCAAGTTCACAAACGAGGCTTGAGCCGGTATATTTTTTTTCAGTCAATGTTGACGATGATCCTTCTTTTTTTCTTTTTGCTTTATGGGAATTATCAGCAAGTGATACAACTCGTTATCGGCGGCGGTTTTATTCTCTGCAGTGTCATTTGTATCGGTGGACTGCTAGAGCATGAACGATGGGTTTTTCCACTTGAAGTGCTTCGATTATTTCTATTTACGCTGTACATTGTCCTAACTTTTTATTCACCTTTGGGTGTTGTATTAATGGGATGTGGCGTTTTAGCGCTATTGATTTTTTATACAAGGCTGGCCAGCCATTACAAGAAAGTTCTTTGTCTTGAAAGGTGCTGATACAATATACGTTGTTTTTAAAATTTAGAAGTCGCACGCTCAATCATTTGTGGTTTTGTTGCATAAATCAGAAAATGATTGACAGTAGGATCTCGCCATAATATCCCATCCATATTGTGCTAAAGTATTTTGTTTAAATTGTTGGCTGAGTTTTTTATAATGAACTGGGTTGTCTAAAATAGCTTGGAGCTGTTCAATCCATGCTTTTTCGTCTTTGCTTGCTACAAGCAGACCATTGCAATCATGTGCAACAGCACTTGTGATTCCTTCCAATTCGGAGGCAACAACGATAGTTCCCGCGGTAGAAGCTTCTAGACAGACTAACCCAAAACCTTCCATATCACCCAACACTTCAATATTAGGCATCAAAAAGGCATGAGCGTTGGTCAAAAGGTGTTTAAGTTGTTCGAAGGGCACTTTTCCAAGATGTTCAATTTTTTCGGGATATGATTTCAACAGTTTTCGGATCAAACGTTGATCGGTCGGAAAGCCTAAGAATAGAGTGATGAGGTGATTAATTCCACTAGGAAAGAGATCTAAGAGGTATTCCTTCCAACGAGGTCTGCGATCGAATGGGCCGACCATTAGTAATTTGAAATCACCTTGAATAGCGGGTATCACATGCTGCATCAACCACGAAAAGCCCTTTCTTTTGACAGGTCGTCCTAATGTTATAAAGTAGGGTTTGCTTTCTATTTTTGTACCATTTACTTGAGCAGAGATTTGTATAGGATCTACACCGTTGGGGATGACAATAATTTTGGCGGGGTTGATACCCCGTAATTTCGCAGCGTCGGCGGTAGCTTGGCTCACAGCAACAATCTGATCAAATGTGTTGAACCTTGGTATGACTTTGCGTTGAAAATAACGAAGGGGAAAGACTATATCCAATCCATGAATTGTAACAACACGCTTTAAATGGTTGTAGCCTTTGTGAAAAGAGGCTAGGGATGCAATTAATCCATCATTGAAGTGAATAATTTTGATGCTGGGATTATCCTTAATTTTAACCAAAATGCGACGATTTAGCTGAATGAAAAATTTTAAAAGTGGTTCGCTGTTATCGTAAACTAAAGTGTGTACTTTCAAATAAAGTGCTGTCGTGTTGATCAGTTCGAAACTCTGTTTTTCCATACCTCCAACATTTGGTGGATATTTATGACTGACAAATAGTATTTCTATTTCAGATGAAGACATGCGCAGGTTTCTTTTTGATGAATAGATAAAATATAAATCCGATGGATAACCAGATGAGTTGTCGGCTGCGGCGTAATAAAGAAACGCTGAGCCAAATACTGGTCCCTGTAATGCCAACCATACTAAGTAGGAGCTTGTTGGCAATTTCTTCAATGCCAAGCTGCCCGGGAATAAAAGCGCCGATGCTTTTCAGGACGATGACACTCATATCCAGTATTAAACCATGTATGGGCTGCACAGTGGCACCCAAAAATTTTAAAATATAATAGAATTCGAGACTGCCAACAGTCCAATGAAGTACAAAGAGTAAATAAGAATACCAGAAAGTTTTATTTTGATTTCGATAAAAGTCTTTTACAGTCAAAAGTAGCGACAGAACTTGTGCTTTTGCTTTTCCGAGTACTGTTGCTGTTGAAGCCTTGTTTTCTGAAGGATTTTTTGTAACTATTAACCAGTAGAATATCAAAATCATCACTAATAGCAAAAGTATACAGATAATATAGATCAGGGGGCCAGCGTAAGATATAACATCATTTTTTAACGGAGATAGTATCAACCAGCAAATAGCGATCAGAAAAAGAGTCAATTGAGATAGTACGGCGGTAATTCGGGATATTGCTACTGAATTTAATCCCTCTTTTAAGGGGATGTTATAGCGGGTAATCAAGTCGGCTTTCAATAGATCGCCACCAATAATACTTGTAGGGTTAAATAACCCAACGGTTTCACCGATTTGGCGGATGGCAAAGAGTTCGATCAGATTGACCTTTTTTTTTGCGGCTCCCAAGCAAACCCACCAAGCTAAGGTTCCGAAAGAATAGGCTGCAAAAGTTGTAAAAAGAATAACGATGAAGTGATAACCCATGGATGACAGTTCTTTTTTTAATGCAGTTAAATTGCTTTGAGCTAAAAATATAGCAATAGAGGTTAAAGACAAAAACAGAAAGATACCTTTGATTAGTTTACTTAGTTGTGTTAATTTGCCCATGCCAAATCTATTGTATGTGTTTTTTCTGCCATCAATTCAATGTCTTTGAAATATCGAGCGGATAAACTATTCCAATCCAAGGGCTCCACATACAAGAGACCTTTGGTAACGAGATTCTTTGTTAACCTAGCGTCAGACAAGATCTTTTTGAGGTAATGAACATAGGCCGTTGGATTTTCAGAAGGACACTTAAAACCATTTTTACCGTGCTGGATTAGCGAGGCCGACCCCCCCCCGTCGGCGATAACACAAGGAAGTCCAGAGGCTAAGGCTTCGACAACAACATTACCATATGTTTCTGAAACGGAAGGAAAGACGAAAGCATCTGCTGAAGCATATAGAACCGCGAGTTCTTCATGATTTTTCTTTCCCAGAAAAATGGCTCGAGGCATCTCTTGCATCGCGATTGTTTTCGCTGTTCCCTCACCGACAACAATGAAGTTATAATCAAGATTTTGTGTCTGTATTTGTTGATAGATTTCAATAAGCGTTTTGATATTTTTTTCCCAGACAATACGACTGACAAAAAGGATTGTCGGTTTGTCATTCTGTGTGATATTCTGGATGTAGGCGATATTCTTTTTATGGGGAGTAAATAGGCCTGTGTCTATACCTCGTTGCCAGAGCTTTAGTCCTTCTGGTTTTAAACCGATTTGTCGCAACTCATTTAGAATGGATTTGGTTGGGACATAAACAATATCACATTTATTGTAAAAGTTGTTCATTGCTTTTTTTATCCATTTTTCCGTTGGTTTGACCAATGGTTGGACATTTTTAAAATAATAGGCAATGTATGAAATGAAGTGTGTATGGTAGATGGTAAGTACAGGGATACCCTTCCGTTTGGCGTAATTTAGGGCAAAGAAACCTAAGAGGGAAGGTGTTGCAATGTGGATTATTTCCGGAGCAAATTTATCTAAAGCGAGCTCAAGTTTCTTTTTGATAAGCTGTGGAATAGCTAGGCAATAATCGTCATTGACGGGTATTTTGAATGAAGGTACCTTGTACGATTGAAAATTTCTAAATTGTACCGGGCCACCACCATAAATAAAGAAGTAGTTGAATTTCAGCTGATCGATACGGTTGATCAGTTGAAACATTGTCCGTGATGCTCCGTCGAAATCCTCAACGAGTATTTCTGTAAAGAATGCTACCTTTCTCATGTTATTCTTATTAGGGGTTGTATAAAAATAGCTGAAAGCTTTAACGCATGTTTTATGGCGGTATTAATCTTTTGTCATTATAGTGTTTATAAATTATTAGTTTTTAATGATTTGTGCATAATTATTAAAAGGAAAATTAATTGTAAATGAGAACTGAGCTAATGTTGTTAGGGTAGATTTGGAAGGAACAAAATATTCTGCCCATGTTATTAAATCTATTGTTCGAAAGAAAAATCAGACCGAAGGATCTTCGAAAGATTCTCCTGTTGTTTATCTGTGCGTCTGCTGGTGTTATACTGGGTTTTAAGTTGAAACCTAAACATCAACCGAAGCTTAGTAATTTGGTGTATGCGGACATGCCGGAAGCGGTTTACGGAAGGCTCAATTTGTTAACATACAACATCGCTGGTCTTCCTGAATTAATTTCCAGTGCTGTAGCCAAGCGTTCTTCAAGTATTAGGTCCATCGGAAAACGAATCAATGCATTTGACATAGTCAATGTACAAGAAGACTTTAATTATAACAAATTTCTTTACAGTGAAAATAAACACAGTTACCGCACAGCAAACATGGGTGGAGTACCTTTTGGAGACGGCCTAAGTACGCTTTCAAAATACCCTATTGTTGAATTTAAGCGCGTAGCTTGGGCCGATTGTAATGGTGCAGATTGTCTCACCCCTAAAGGTTTTTCTTATGCTCGAATTCAATTGGCCAAAGCAGTATTTATAGATGTTTATAATGTACATGCAACAGCTCAGGATGATCAGAATGCGACTGTTGCCCGGCAGAAGAATATTAATCAGTTGAAAACCTATATTAAAAAGTACTCGGCTGGAAGACCTCTTTTGATTATGGGTGACTTCAATGCACACTATGCACACGAGCTGGATAACATCAGATCCTTTCAGCAGGACTTAGGTTTGGTGGATGCTTGGGTAAGCTTGCGGAATAAGGGTATTATTCCTCGTCTTCAGGATGATTTTGAAGCTAAAGCAGCGCTCGAATTGACAGAAGATTGCGAAGGAATTGATAAGATTTATTACCGCAATGATCATCATCTACTCTTTGAGGCTAAGAATTATCAAGTTCAAAAAAGGCTTTTTCAGAACGAACGCGGGCAGGATCTATCTGATCATTGTGCTGTCTCCCTACAGTTGGGCTGGCGCGTGGTCAAATCTTCATTTCAGTAATTACAAACAGCACTTTCTCAAATCTTTTCTATCAATCGCGATTAGCACTGAGCCCTTCAGTGCTTTTTTTATTGCCCATCAAAAAAGCCCCATAAAATAAATTATGGAGCCTTTATTAAATTGGGATAAATTATCTTATTTATACATTTCTGCACGTTGGGCTTTTACCACATCGCTATTGATGTATTCATCGTAAGTCATCAATTTGTCGATGATACCTTTTGGTGTCAATTCGATAATTCTATTTGCAACCGTTTCAGTCAATTCGTGGTCACGGGATGTGAACAACATTGACCCTTTAAAATCAGACATACCGTTGTTTAATGCGGTAATGGATTCCAAATCTAAGTGATTGGTCGGTTCATCGAAAATTAAGAAGTTGGCGCCCTGAAGCATCATGCGAGAGAACATACAACGCATTTTTTCTCCTCCAGAAAGTACAGATACTTTCTTCATAACTTCTTCACCGGAGAACAACATTTTTCCTAAAAATCCACGTATAAATTGCTCGTCTGCTTCTGGGTTAGTGGTATAGTTTCTGAGCCAGTCGACCAAATTTTCATTTTTACCTTCAAAGAATTCTGCATTTTCAATTGGCATATCGGCAGGAGTGATCGTAACACCCCACTTGAATTCACCGCCAAAATCGGTATCTCTACCCGTCAGGATATCGTAGAATGCGGTGGTAACCAGTGAATTTGGACCTAGTACAGCAATTTTATCACCTTTATTAATCATAAACGTGATATCTTTAAAGAATACCTCGCCATTGACCGTTTTGCTCAATCCCTCTACATGTAACGTTTGATCTCCCGGTTCACGATTCATGGTATTGAACATGATCGCAGGATACTTACGGTTAGACGGCTTAATCTCGTCGATATTGATCTTATCCAATGCTTTCTTACGAGAAGTAGCTTGTTTGGATTTAGAAGCATTTGCTGAGAACCGACGGATAAATTCCTGAAGTTCTTTCACTTTATCTTCCATTTTCTTGTTTTGATCAGAACGTTGCTTTAACGCCAATTGAGAAGATTCATACCAAAACGAGTAGTTACCCGTATAGATTGTCATCTTACCGAAATCAATATCCACTGTATGTGTACATACTGCATCCAAGAAGTGACGGTCGTGGGATACCACGAGAACAATGGCTTCATAACTTGCCAAGAAGTCCTCTAACCACGCGATGGTATTAATATCCAAATCATTGGTAGGCTCATCCAGAATCAAAATATCAGGTTTGCCAAATAATGCCTGCGCTAAGAGCACGCGGACTTTTTGGTTACCGTCGATTTCAGAAACCAACTTGTAGTGTAGTTCTTCTTTGATCCCCAAACTGCTCAATAAAGTTGCAGCATTGGATTCGGCATTCCAGCCATCCATTTCAGCAAAAAGACTTTCCAATTCGCCGGCACGTTCGCCGTCGGCATCGGAGAAATCCTCTTTCATGTAAATGGCATCTTTCTCTTTCATGATTTTGTAAAGCTCTTGGTTACCCATCATAACAGTTTCAAGAACAGTAAACTCATCGAAAGCATAGTGATCCTGGCTTAATACCGACATGCGTTCACCCGGGGTGAATGCCACTGAACCTGTCGAAGGATCAACCTCCCCGGAGATAATTTTCAGGAAAGTAGATTTACCTGCTCCATTAGCACCAATAATACCGTAACAGTTTCCAGGTGTGAATTTTAAATTGACATCTTCGAATAGTATACGTTTACCAAAACGAAGCGAGAGATTTGACACATTAATCATGCTGCAAAGATACGTTTTAATATTGTATTTTTAACTATTCAAGGGCATCAGTTGTATGGAGAAATTTAAGATAATTCTATTACAAAAATCAGCTTTTTACAGCTCTTATGGAAAAATAGTCTCCGGTGAAATTTTCTGACTGGAATACAATCATTGAAATGAAATGTGGAACGCGATATGCTGCGATGCGACTTAATGGATAAATTGCAAATTATAGTGCTCTTGATTTAAATTGGCTTCTTTTTTGTGGACGAGAGCTGAAATGAAATCAATTATGAAAAGAAATAGAATAAAAAGTGTTTTTATCCTCGCTGTTGCATTTATCTTTCATACTCAAGGAGCTTCGGCTCAATTTGGAGGGCTATTAGACAAAGCGAGCAAAGCTGTTGCTTCAAAGGGAAGCAAGATGCTGGGGCTGGACAAGTTGCTGAAAGAACCGGAAGCTATCCGTACCAGTTTTGAAGATGTCGATAGGAAAGGGGAGCAAATGCCCGATTTTCAAAATACGGCAGTTTACAAACCGTTAGAAAATCTACAAAGAAATGGAAGTGATGGCTATATATTGGAAGCCGGACATTTTGAAATGACCAATAAGAGCTATTGTTTGAAAGCGGGTACCTATGCACCTTCAAAAGGTGATGGTTATATGTATGCGCCTACACTGGGCAAAAAGAGAGAGGTAGTCATTGCCATTTTAAAGCGTGCTGAAAAGCACCCGGAAGTAGCACAGTCGGACATACAGATGTTATTGTGGACAATTATTGCGAAGACTAAATTTATTGATTATTCGGGGTCGGTGAAAGAGACAGCCTTAAAGTTACTAACCGCTGAACAAATTTTGCATTTGGAAGGTGGGGCTCTCGGTGTGTTGCCATTTGATGTTGTCCAAAAAGCCAAAGACCAGATGCCTCCAGCGGTTCAGACCATCTTTGAAGCGGAAAATAATATTCGACAATTGGTATCTTCGGGAAATTACTCCTATGGAGACTTTGAGCAATATGCAATAATGGCCGGTATGGCCGAACCTCGTGCGGATGTGCCAAGTGGAATTTGGACGCTTCATCCCGATGGTTATTATGTCCGTTATTTTCCAAGCGGGTATTCAATGACAAAAGTGCAGGTGTATGTCCCACAGGAATTAACTGCAAAGTTGAATGGGAAGAAACTCGTGTACGATGCAACGGACGATATTGCTTGTCCAGCGAATACTGGATCGCAGCGGTTAGCGCAAACCAATGAGCCAATTCCGCATTAAGGGCTTGGTAGGTATTGAAAGATCGGTAGGGGATTTGAGACACATGGGAGGAAATTTAATGAATAAGGGAGATCATTTGATCTCCCTTATTCATTAAATTTCCTCTTTTGCCTCCTGTACAATATATAAACAATGACAATAATAGCGATTATTGCTAAAATAATGTAATGGGAACCTGAATGTTGGGTTTTATCCTCTGTCGTCTGCGCATATGTAAAATTTGCTACGAAAAGAAGCACCATGAAAATCCACTTCTTGCACATAATAAACGGTTTATTAACTATAGTAGCAAGCTAAGTATTTTTTACAACAAAGTCAAATTAATTTGGTAAAATCACTGCGCTTTTTATAAATTTTAATAGATAACACCAACATCTTACCATGAAATCTTTTTTATTTCAAGTGCTCGGCTCATTTATTGCTCATAAAATTTAGATAATTACTCGTTAACCCTTTAATAAGAATGTGCATTAATAGGGGGGTATATTCCATAAATGGCCGTAAAATCGTATATTGTGAACCTTTGTGAGCATTTTTTAGATATTCAATCATGTCAAAACTTATCAATTTAACTGTCTTTAGGGAATTCTTAAAATCCAGCTTTGCGGGCGGAATTATCCTTTTTTCTTGTGTTATTCTAGCTTTGATCGTAGCAAATACGCCATTGTATTCTAGTGTAATGAAATTTCTCAATCAGGAGGTAGGTTTTAATAGCGGGCAAATTCATTTAAAATATTCGTGGTTATTGTGGCTCAACGATGGTTTGATGGCTATTTTCTTTTTGTTGGTAGGACTCGAGATAAAGCGCGAAATTGTGGAAGGCGAACTCTCATCGCCGAGTAAGGCAATCCTGCCGATATTAGCTGCAATTGGCGGTGCGCTTCTGCCTGCTATTATTTATTTTGCATTGAACCAGGGCGCCTCGACTGTGCATGGTTGGGGTATCCCCATGGCAACAGACATTGCATTTGCTTTAGCCGTTATCACGCTTCTTGGAAATAAAGTTCCTGCCAGTCTTAAGATCTTTTTGGCTGCTTTGGCCATTGTTGATGACCTACTTGCCATATTGGTGATTGCGATCTTTTATAGCAATGGTATTCATGCGACCTATTTATTTATTGCTATAGGTATCTTTCTATTTTTGATTTTGTTGAATAAATTGGGTGTTAAGGCCATCTGGGCTTACCTAATTCCGGGACTGTTTATATGGTACTTTGTGCACCATTCTGGTATTCATGCTACAATAGCGGGCGTACTAGTAGCCATGACGTTGCCAACAACACCAGACGCGGAAGAATCTCCGCTGGAAAAGCTGGAGCATCTGTTGGCCAAGCCTGTCAATTTCATTATCATTCCATTATTTGCTTTTGCAAATACACTGATTCCAATTCATGGCGAAATGATTGGTGGATTGACTTCAAAATTGGGTATTGGTATTATCCTTGGTCTAATCGCTGGTAAATCAATTGGAATATTCTTGATCTGTTTCATTGCTAAAAAACTGAAGATTGCACAATTACCTGAAGGAGCTGGCTGGAAGCAGATTTTTGGTGTAGGATTATTGGGTGGAATAGGTTTTACGATGTCCATCTTTATTTCCATACTTTCTTTTGATGATACCATATTAATTGAGGAAGCAAAGTTTGCCGTGCTGATCGCTTCTTTTTGCGCAGGCTTGCTCGGTTATACTGTTTTGAGTGTCGTGTCATCTGCAAACAAAAATCAAATTACCGATTAATTTCACCTACAAAAATAGTCCTATGTCTGGCTTACAATAGTGGGCAGGACAATTGTTTTGTTCAACTTCATCCCTATTATCCGCGTGGATTAGTCCCATGGCGACGTTGTTTGGAAGAAGATAACGAGCTATAGGTATTAATTTTGACTTTTATGAATTAGATTTAGTAATTTAGGGCACAACAATAAAAACAATACGTTGAGATTTGATGAATTTGGCTTTGTTCCAGCTTTGGAAGAAGGCTTAGAAAGTATGATGTTTGAGGAGGCTACGCCGATCCAAGAACAGACCATCCCGATTATTAAAGAGGGAAAAGATATGATTGCCTGCGCACAGACAGGTACAGGTAAAACAGCGGCTTATATGTTGCCGATCCTCGATGCGATAGCACGGGATTCAAGGGAATCCATTCTTGCTATTATCCTTGTTCCGACCCGGGAGCTTGCTATGCAAATCGATCAGCAAATTATGGGCATGTCTTATTATACAGGTGCAACATCCATAGCCATCTATGGTGGGGGCGACGGTATGGGCTACGAGCAGCAAAAGCGCGCTATACGGGAGGGGGTAAATATCATTGTAGCCACCCCAGGAAGGTTGATAAGCCATCTTACCTCCATGAAGATTGATCTCACTCATTTAAAGCACTTTGTATTGGATGAAGCCGATAGCATGCTGGATATGGGATTTCAAGACGATATCTTACGTATTGTAAGTTATCTGCCGAAGAAAAAGCAGATGCTTTTGTTCTCAGCAACTATGCCAGTGAAAATCAGGTCCTTTGCCCGAAAAATCCTGCAAGATCCTGTGGAAGTCAATATTGCCATTTCCAAACCTTCGGAAGGAATAGATCAACGTGTATATCTTGTCTATGATCAACAAAAAATGGAGCTCCTGAAATCCATATTGAAGGATCCGAACTATGTATCGGTTATTATTTTTGCATCCCAAAAAACTACGGTCAAACTTCTTGCTCAGGAATTACAGAAGCAAGGAATTGATGCCGAGGGTTTCCATTCGGATCTCGAACAGTCAAAACGGGAAGATATCATGGGCAGATTCCGTTCTCGTCAAGTTCGGGTATTGGTAGGGACCGATGTGATCTCTCGTGGTATCGATGTTGTGGGGATCAGTTTGGTCGTTAATTATGATGTTCCACCAGACCCGGAAGACTATGTTCACCGTATCGGGCGTACCGCTCGGGCAGCGACCACGGGAACCGCTATTACTTTTGTCAATGAGAAAGATCAAAATCGTTTTGCTCAGATTGAGAATTTAATAGGCTACCCGATTGAACAGCTACCATTGCCGGATGGGTTCGAAGTGGGACCTACTTACAAACCTGGTAAAAAAAATCCGCAGAATAAGAAGAAGCGTTTCAGTAGGAATAAAAATAAAAATCATCAGAAAGCTAAAAAGGCTTAGTTTTAAACTATAAAGCCCCCATATCAGAAGAATATGCGGGCTTTATAATGAAATGTATATTTTTATTCTATCGTCCACACGGCTAATTCATATCCATCAGGATCCTGGAACTGAAATCTTTTTCCACCCGGGAAACTAAAAATATCTTTTAATATCGTGCCGCCGGCACGGATAACCTGATCGCGCGTAACTTGCAGATCGTCTGCATAGATAACGACAAGAATGCTGCCGTTTACTGGGGTGCCGAGCATAAAGCCACCGTCAACATATTTTCCTCCAAAAGATGTATATTCCGGTCCGTAATCTGTAAACTCCCAACCGAAGCTCGTCGTATAGAATGCTTTGGCACGTTCAAGGTCACTTGATACAAACTCAAGGTATTGGATCTGCTGGTTAACAAATTTGTTTTCAGTATCGGTATTGCTCATAACGGAAATATCTATTTAATGTAATGTATAATAAATTGTTTGATCTATTTTGACGGATTGGGAATCAAAAGCCAAACCGTTTGATAAATATAAGGCTTTACTGAAAATGATACGCATTTTTATTTTCAACATGTCTTCTTCACAATTCAATCTGTTCCTCCACCCAGTGCACGGTAAAGATCTATAGTCGCATTTAGCATTTCCCTTTTTACTGTAATCCATTCCAAATCATTTTGAAGGGCGTTGTTTTGTGCATTTATCACTTCCAGATAGTTTGCCATTCCACTTTTGTAAAGCAATGTTGCATCAGCAGTAGCTTTGCCAAGTGCATTTGATTTTGCATGGATGAGCTGAAGTCGCTGTTCTGTGTGTTTAATTTTCGCCAAGGCATCAGAAACTTCTGAAACAGCGACCATAACCGCCTGCTTAAACTGCAAAGCTATCTTCTCACGTTCGATAACCGATATTTCATAGTTTGTTTTTAAAGCACCTTTCTGAAAAATTGGCTGTGCAATATTCCCGGCTATTGTTTTTACGATCGAACCCGGTAGATCAAACCATTTATTAAATTGAATGGAGTTTGTTCCAATGGAGGGTGTCAAACTGAGAGAAGGGTACATCGCAGCTTTGGCTAGCCCCATTCTGCTTGTGGCTGCAGCAACAGCGTATTCTGCAGCTCTGACGTCAGGTCTGCGGCTCAAGAGTTCGGCCGGTACTCCTGTGGCAAGTCCATCGCCAACAATTGTATCATCTAAACTTGCTGTACCTCGCATGTGCGCAGGGAAACTTCCGCAAAGAATGCTCAGTGCATTTTCTTCAACTTCCATATTTTGATAGGCTAGGGGAATTAACAATTCAGCAGTTTTCTTCTGTGCTTCTGCTTGCTCCACGGCAAGCGAACTGACCACTGACGAATTGTATTGCAGACGTATCATACGAAGCGTGCTATCGCTCAGTTGAACATTTTTTTGTGCAATCTTAAGCTGCTCATCCAAAGCGATTAGATTATAATAGGACTGGATGACCTGTACAATAATCCGAGTTCTCAAAGCCGATAAGTTTTCCTTTTGGCCAAAAAAGTTAGCCATGGATTCTTCTTTTTGCAATCTTGCCTTTCCCCAGATATCGGCTTCCCAAGAGATTCTGAGCATGGCGCCATAATCGTCCATATAGGGCGTTCCTATAAATTGATCGCTCAGCGAGCCATTTAAGGAGTTGCTCGATAACCAGGTTCTATTCGCTCCAATGCTTAAGTCAGCTGTCGGCAGTAACCCTTTCTTAGACTGTTTGTACGCGAGTTCTAGTTGTTGCATATTGAGAAGAGCAACATTGACGTCTGTATTGTTAGATAATGCTTTCTCAATGAGTGATGTCAACAAGGGATCCTTTACAAATTTGCTCCAGGATAGCTGTAGCGTATCAGACGTCAGGACAACCGCGCTGTTTTTAAAATTTTCGGGCAGCACCATCTCTTGACGTGTGTATTTTTCCCCCACGCTGCATGAGGACAATAAAAGGGCGCTGGCTGCGAAAATTGTTATATAGTGATGAAATTTTTTCATTTTAATCGTTTGTATTGTGTACTGTATTGCCCGTAAGTTTCTTACTGGAAACTTTTTCTTGCAAATATTGGAACACCAGGTACAGCAATGGTATGATGATTACCCCAAAGATTACTCCGCTTAACATACCCATTGCTGCTCCCGTGCTGATGGAATGATTACCCGTTGCTGTTCCGCCGGTAGCAAACATGAGCGGTATCATACCGGCAATGAAAGCGAGTGAAGTCATCAAGATTGGTCGCAGACGCGCTCTTGCTCCCTCAAGGGCCGAATCAATGAGTGATGAGCCTGCTCTTCTCCGCTGTAAAGCAAATTCAACAATCAAAATGGCATTTTTTGCCAAAAGACCGATAAGCATGATCAAGCCCACCTGGACGTAAATATTGTTGTCCAATCCAATAGCACGTGTTCCTAGGAAAGAGCCAATCATACCTGTTGGGATTGATAATAGGACGGCAAGGGGCAATAAATAACTTTCATACTGTGCTGATAGTAAGAAATATACAAATAGTAAGCTTAATGCTAGGATAAGTACGGTTTGATTGCCCGAAGACTTCTCTTCCAAGCTAAGTCCCGTCCATTCGTAGCTATAGTCTCCCGGTAACTTGGTCAATACATTTTTCTCCAATGTTTCCATGATCGCACCATTACTAATACCAGGCGTACTAACCACGTTTATCGTGAGTGAATTGTATAAATTATAACGGGTTACCGATTCAGGGCCATATACTTTAAGAAGGGTAACCAAGGTATTCACGGGAACCATTTGGCCAAGATTATTTTTGACAAATATTTCGTTGAAGGCTTCTTTATCAGTTCGATAAATACCGTCTGCTTTTACTGCTATCCGATAGAATTTTCCAAAGCGGTTGAAATTCAATGATTGGTCGCCCGCAAAGTAAGTTTGAACGGACGAAAGCATTTCACTGACATCTACGCCAAGTTGGGCAGCTTTGTCTTCATCTACTTCTAACTCCATCTGTGGATAATCTGCTCTGAACATGGTATAGGCAAGCTGCACCCCTGGTTGTTTCATAATCTGCGCAATAACGGAGTCGGACATTGCTTTCAGCTCTACCGGCGATTTACCAGCTCTGTCCTGCAAAACGAGTTCCGCGCCATTCATCATACCATAACCATCAACAGGAGGGGAGCGAAAGGCCATTGCGTTACCGTCTTTGACACTGGATAATTTTTGCGAGATCACTTGGTGAATCTGATCGATATCGTTCATCTCACCACGTTTCTTTTTATCTTTCAGGCGTATAAATCCTGTTGCATAGGCTGCGCTGGAGTTGTTGCCGATCATATTGAATCCAGTAATACTTGTATGGCTTTCAATAGAAGGGATATCGGCAAGTAGTTTTTCGATTTTTTCTACTGCTTTTGTGGTTCGATCAAGTCCCGTTCCTGGGGGCATTTCCAAACTGTATACAACAAAGTTATCATCCTCCATCGGTACAAAACTTTTGGAAGTGCTTGTCATGAGGTATCCCGCAACGCCAATTGTAGCCAGAATCAAAAGTGCCGAAATCCATTTTTTCTTTGCCAGGAATTTTAATGAACCAACGTATCGGTTAGTCATGTTTTCGAAGCCAGCGTTAAACGCTTTGAAAAAACGCTGAGAAAATCCTGTTTTTGGGGTCTGCCCATCGTGATTTTCGGCGTGCGTATTTTTAAGCAATAATGCGCAGAGTGCTGGTGTTAAAGTTAAGGCATTGATCGCAGAGATCACAATGGCGATAACAAGGGTGTAGGCAAACTGTTTATAAAACATGCCCGATGAACCTGTCATAAATCCAATAGGAATAAAAACTGCACACATTACCAAGGTAATAGAGATGACAGCCCCTGTGATTTCACTCATGGCACTATGGGTAGCCTGCTTACCGGTTAAATTGGAAGTCTCCATCTTTCCATGTACTGCTTCGACAACGACAATTGCATCATCGACAACGATACCAATGGCGAGTACTAAGGCAAATAATGTCAATATATTGATGGTAAAGCCAAACACCAGCAGGAAGAAAAAAGTACCTACGATAGCTACGGGAACTGCGATTGCTGGAATAATAGTCGACCGTATATCCTGCAGGAACAAAAATACAACGAGGAAAACCAAAATGAAGGCTTCAATCAATGTCGAACGTACTTGTGCCGTACTTTCATCCAAGCGTTCTTTGGTACTGATCAATTTAAAAATCTTGATTCCAGGAGGGAAGGAGCGTTGTGCTATTTCAATCTGTTTATCGATCCCGATTTCAATTTCATTTGCGTTGGAGCCTGATGTCTGGAATATACCAATGGTAACGGTATTGAGGCCGTTATTTTGCGAATTACCACTATAGCTGATCGAACCAAACTCGATACGTGCGACATCCTTTAAACGTACAATCTGAACATCATTATTTTTAACGATAATGTTTTCATACTGCTCTGGAAGGTTCTTTTTCCCTTTATAGCGTATGACATATTCAAGTGGTGCTTTTGATTCTTCCCCTAATTTTCCAGGTGCAGATTCCAAACTTTGTTTGGAAATTGCAGCAATGACTTCTTGTGGCACAAGTCCATAACTCGCCATTTTTTGCGGATTCAACCATACACGCATCGAATAGTCTTTGGAACCGAATACCATGGCCTGACCGACCCCAGGTACACGCTTGATCTGTGGGATCAAGTTGATGTTCACATAATTCTGTAAAAATAGTTCATCATATTTTTTATTATCTTCTGTATAGATATTAAATATCATGATCATACTATTTTGTTGCTTGGAGGTGGTTAATCCCATTCGGACAACTTCCTGTGGCAGGATAGGCGTAGCCTGTTGTACTCTATTTTGCACATTTACGGCTGCCTGATCTGGATTTACACCTGCTTTAAAGACAATACGTACAGAGAATGTACCATCATTACTTGTAGTAGATGTAATGTATTCCATATCCTCCACACCATTGATTTGCTCTTCAAGGGGTGTCACAACCGATCTCAATACTGTTTCGCTATTTCCTCCGGGATAGCTTCCGGTAACTTGGACCGTGGGCGGGGCGATATCCGGGAATCGCGTTTGAGGTAGCCTAAAAAGACCGATGACCCCCAGTATGACAAATATGATAGATATAACAGTTGCCAAAACTGGCCTGTCAATAAATTTCTTTAACATTTTAGTTTAAATTTTATAAAGCTTTTAGTACCGTTTTTTTCCAAAAGTGAATACTGAATGTATAGGCTTGTTGCCCTTCTTTGAGTAGTTCAGCTTTTGCTATACCTGCTATCCTTGTTACATGGTGGATTTTTTAGTCGGTTGAACTTGCATTCCATCATTAAGCATTTCAATTCGGTTCATAACGATTTTTTCACCTGTCTTCAGACCAGATTTCAGTAAATAGGCATCGGCGGTATTTCCTGCAATTTCAATCTGCTTCATAGAAACTTTGTTCTTTTCGCCAATAACATAAACGAAGTAGCGGTCTTGAATATCTTTCACAGCGGCCATAGGAACCAATAATACGTTTTCATGCGTTTTTTTTAAGATTACTTTCGCCGATCCACCTGAACGTAGGATTTTTTCAGGATTGATGAAACTTGCTTTCAGTGCCATGCTTCCGGTTGTTCTGTCGATGTTGCCACTGGCTAACTCTACCTTTCCGGCGTGGTTGTAGCGTGTTCCGTCCGCGAGTAATAGTGTTGCTTGCTGATGAGAAGATTTTTTATTTTGATCTTTGATGAAGGCGATGAAGTCGGATTCACTCAATGAAAAATAAACATTTACAGTATTGATCTCTGATAACGTTGTCAACGGTGTCACATCTGCTGCGGTAATTAAATTTCCGATCCTGTTGGGGATCCGGCCGATATAGCCGCTTACAGGTGCGTTGATCAGCGTAAACTTGGCATTTATTTGAGACGAACCCAGTGCAGCCTGTGCTTGTGCTACGTGTGCTTTTGCTGCGGCATAATTCGCCTCTGCAGTTTTTAATTGTAATTCAGTATACACTTTACCTTCGACAAGTGGTTTAATTTTTTCGATCTCCATTTTAGCGTTTTGTTCGGCTGATAAGGCCGCCTGATAGGCCGCTTTGCTGTTGTTTACCTGTTCGTTGTAGACATCAGCTTTAATTTTGAATAACGCTTGTCCTTTTGATACATAGTCACCTTCTTTGACATAAATTTGTTCAAGATACCCCGTTACCTGCGCTTTGATATCGACGTTGACAGTTCCCTCTAACGAGCCAGGGTACTTTTTTTCGGTTTCAGCCTGGGTCGGAGATAATGTGATAAAGTCAACAGTAACTGCCTGCTCTTGCGGTTGTTCCTGACTGCCTCCACAGGACGATAATAATGTTACTGCTGTAATAAGTGTAAGGAAATGTTTTAAAGTCATCGTTCTTTGTCCCATTTTATCATTGTATAATGAGGCAAAGAAAACAAAACTTCAAAGCCGCTAGGCATAGAAATAGACTGAGACGTTACAATTGCTTACTGAACCGTCAAAGTGATGATCTGAATTTTAAGACCTAAAGCTGTATAGCCTGCTTTTGATGAAGATAATTATGCGATGGATTAATGTTTGCTCTTCCGTGTAAGGAAAGCTAATTTTTTCCTTCACGCAAAAGAAGAGGATAGGTCAGTTTTGACCATCACGCAGGTGCAGAAAAATAATAGTGTTTGATTGGTCTTAAGTGTATTTTATATCCGCTATCAATAGTCTAACCAATTCTTCAGGAGCTGCGCTTTTTCTCTGCTCACAAGAATTTCCACTTCGTCGTTATTTTTCATTTCTATCTTAAGTTTTCCGTTAAAGTGATTATGCAATCTCTTGATGGCATCTATGTGCACGATGAATTGTCTATTGGCACGAAAAAATACTTTCGGATTTAATTGCTGTTCGAGTTCTTCCATGGTTTGCGGTACGATTTCGACCGTGCCGCATTTAAGCTGGGCATGGGTAAGTTTAAATTCTGAGTAGAAATATAATACATCTTCCACGAGGATGGTCTTAAAACCGTCTTTGAAAGGGATTAGAAAACGCAAGCGAAAATCTTTCGGATAGATAAAATCCAGTAAACCTTGAAGCGGTTGTTGGTTAATCAGCAGATCTTTCCGATGATCGAGTTTTTGGACGGCATTTTCCAGTTCTATTTTTTCGACAGGTTTGAGCAAGTAATCTATACTATTGAATTTAAAAGCCCTCACGGCATATTCGTCAAATGCAGTCGTAAATATGATTGGGCAGTCTATTTTTATGGTTTCTAAAATTTCAAAGCTTAAACCATCGGATAAGCGAATATCCATCATCACGAGATCTGGAAGCTCGTTACTATTAAACCAGTTGATGCTATCAGCGATATTATCCAATACATCCAAAATAACGATGGATGACTTAATTTCCTTCAAAAGTCGTTTTAAACGATCTGCATTGAGTTTTTCGTCCTCGATGATTAATACTTTCATTATACTCATTACGCTTGCGCTAAAAGTGGGAGGATTACATTAAATGTTTTTCCATCATTATTAATTTGCAATTTTAAGTTTGAAAGCAAATCGTATCTTTTAATGATGTTTGAAATACCGATTCCAGATGATTCGGAGACACGCTCAATCGGAATTAATATGTTTTCAACAACAAGTTGATTGTGGGCGTTGGTATATACTTTGATTTTCAGTGGTTTTTTCTTATTTGTCTGGTTATGCTTTAAAGCATTTTCTACCAATAACTGCAAGGTGAGCGGTGGCAATTGGAAATTGCGTTTGGCAGGGTTAACGTTTATCTCGAAGTTAACTCCATCTCCAAATCGGCTTTTGATAAGAAATATATATGAATTTAGAAAATTGAGCTCTTCTTCTAGTGAGATAATATCTTTTTTAGAATTGACAAGAAGGTAGCGATATATCTTGGAGAAGTTTTCTGCATACTCGTAACCTGATTGCTGGTCTTCGAGAATGATTTCTGATAGTACGCTCAGGTTATTAAATACAAAATGAGGGTCGATTTGTAACTTTAACGATTGAAGTTCTGTTTCTAGAATGACCTGATCGAGCTTAGCGGCACGCATGGATTCATTTTTCCAGTTGGTGATCAAATGACTACCGATATTGATACCCATTATCATGAGCGCAATCAAAACACTAATTGTAATATTTTGTATCATGCCCCTTTTTTCCTCCAACGATGGTGCTATAGTAACATTTTGGGGACCAACGTAATATTTTGAGATGAGGTACTCCAAGAGTAAGTTGATAAATAATACCGTCAAGAGATTGATGACGGTTTCAAGTAGCAGTCGCTCCGTCGGGCTATCTTTCCAAGTTAAGAACTTGTCAAGTTTGTCATGGACAATGATGCTGAATTCGGATATGATAAAGCTGTAGATGATCGTAAAAGTCCACTCCCCGAGTATTTCGAACATGTTTCTTTGAAAATAGCCATTCCAACAACTCGAGAAAGGATCTATAATATATGCGACCAAATAAATGAGCAGAAAGGACAGAAAGGTGAATATCAGCCTTTTTTTATTTTTACTAATTAGATTATTCTCGTCTTTATAGATCGTTATATCCCGCATTCGTTTAACTTATATTTCTAGGTGAAATCTATACAAATTTTGTAATTTCTTTTAGTATTAGACGACAAATTTCTGCTGAAGCGTATAAAGCCCCTACTGAAATATCAATTTGATGCACTCAGCCGTATATTGTTGTAGCACACAAAAGAGGGGACCCTAGGGTCCCCATCTACCAGATATGTATAAATAAAATTAGAAAATGCTTGTTTAAAGCCTTAATTATTGCTCCATCCACCGCCTAAGGACCGATAAAGATCAACAACAGCAGCAAGCTCCGCTTTTTTCACCTGAGCGAGCTCAAGCTCGCTTTGTAAGATGTTGCTCTGGGCCGTTATTACTTCCAGATAGGTGGCCATTCCAGTTTCAAATAGAAGGTTCGCATGTTTTGTAGCTTCTTTCAACCGGTTGGTTCTATCCAATGTAATCCGTTGTTTTTCTTTCAATTTTTTAATTGAAATTAGCGCGTCGGCTACTTCCCCAGCAGCTGAGATTACTTTTTGCTTGAAAATCAAGACGTTCTTTTCTTGTTCAACACGTGCCAGTTCATACTGGGTTTTCAGTTCCTTACGCTGTAAAATCGGCTGTGTAATACTTCCTGTAATTGCACCGAATAACGACGCAGGTAAGTTAAACCAATTGCTTGCTTTGAATGCATTTACACCAGCTTCAGCACTAATGACCAAAGAAGGATACATCCGCGCTTTTGCGTATTGCTGATAAGCCTGTGAAGCCGTGATAGCGAGTTCCGCTTGTTTGACATCGGGACGATGACTTAACAAATCGGCTGGGATACCCGTTGCTAAGTCTTCAGGAAATTGAATGTTCGACAATTTCTCCGTTATTTGAATCTCCTGTGGAAGTTTTCCACTAAGAGTCTGAATAGCATTTTCCTGAATATGGATCTGTTGTTCAAAGTCAGGAATTAAGGCGGCGGCGGCCAATCGCTGCGCATCGACTTGTTCCAAAGCAAGCAGGGTAATGTCACCGACTTCATATTGCTGCTGCACGATACGTAAGGTTGTATCACTTAATTCCAAGTTTTTTTTGGCGATATCACGCAATTGATAAAGCATAAGAAGTTGATAATAGCCTTGAGCAACTTGGGCAATTAATTGGGTCTGGATTACTTTTTTTGCTTCTTCTGTCTGCAGATAAGAAGCTAAAGCGGCGATATTTTGGTTTTTGATTTTACCCCATATATCGGCTTCCCACGATAAACCTAAGGATGCTGTATAATCCTCCACATGATGTTGGCCTAAAAACTGCCCTAGGCTCAATCCATTCATGCTGTTATTGGACGGATTAGTGCTATTTCCACGGATCTGTAATTGGGCCGTGGGAAGATAGTTTGCCTTTGCTTGTTTGAGGCTCAGTTGAGACGCTTCTATATTTTTCAGTGCCAGTTGCATGTCTAAGTTATGTTGTATAGCACTATCGATCAAGGTTCGTAAGACCTGATCCGTAAAAAAATCACGCCATGGAATAGAGCCTATACTAGTTTCCTGCGGAGCGTTAATCTGCTCGCGGTATTGTTCGGGTAAGTTCGGCGCAAGATGCTGGTTGCTGACCAATTTCTCTGTTTTGCAAGACCATGCGACAAAAGATAAGATCAAAACCGTCAGTAATTTTGCTTTACTATTTGTGTATTTAGATGTTGTCATGATGTACTAATTGTTTGTGTGCAGGGGTATTTCCAACGAAGCTTGTTCCTGTTCACGCTGTTTTTGTTGCGGAGCGCGTCCTATTTTCTCTTGTATAAATTGAAAGAAAATAAAGAGTATTGGGATAATAAAAAGACCTAAAACGACTCCAGTAAACATACCGCCCGCAGCGGCAATACTGATAGAGTGATTTCCTTGAGCTGATGGGCCAACAGCAGTCATCATTGGAATCATTCCAACGATAAAGGCCAGCGAAGTCATGATAATTGGTCTCAACCGTAACCGTGCTGCTTTCAGTGCTGCACTAGGAATAGATAACCCCTGTTTACGTCCCTGGATAGCAAATTCTACAATTAAAATCGCATTTTTAGCCAATAAACCAATCAACATGACAAGCGCGACTTGTACATAGATATTGTTGGCAATATCAGTGAAGCTAATTGCCGCGAAGACTCCAAATATACCGGTAGGTATAGAGAGAATAACCGCTAATGGAATGATATAACTTTCGTACTGTGCTGCAAGTAGGAAATAAACAAATATCAGACAGAGGATAAAAATCAATGTGGACTGACCTCCAGAGACAATTTCTTCTTTGGTCATGCCTGAAAACTCATAAGTGAACCCAGTAGGCAATTGTTGTTTCGCAACTTCTTCGACCGCACGGATAGCATCTCCCGAACTATATCCTGGTTTTGGTATCGCATTTATTCCAATCGAATTAAATAGGTTGTAACGGGATGCTGTTTCCGGGCCATATACACGTTCTAATTTTACTAATGTATTGATGGGAACCATGTCTCCTAATCTGTTTTTTACAAAAATTCCGTCCATCGAAGTTGGTTCACTTCTATCCTTAGCATCGGCTTGCACCATCACACGGTAATACTTTCCAAAGCGATTAAAATCTGAGGCTTGAGCACTACCAAAATAGGCTTGCATGGTCTGTAGTATGCTTTTTGTGCTTACGCCAAGTTGTTCTGCTTTAATATCATCCACTTGGAGCTCATACTGTGGATAATCTGCTTTAAAGGTTGTGAAGGCCATCATGATCTCAGGACGTTTCATCAATTCGCCAATGAACTTTTGGCCTATGCCACTGAATTTTCCAAGTTGTCCGCCGGTTCTGTCCTGTAATACCATGTCCAGACCATCTACGTTACTGAATCCTGGAACAGTAGGGAAGGTAAAGACAAAGAAATTTGCGCCTTTTATATTTGCCAAGCGCTGATTGACATCGGTCATAATAGCGTTGATATCTTTTATCTTACCGCGCTCGTCGTGTGGTTTGAGGAGGATAAATGCAACACCTGCAGATGGACTTGTAGATTGTGTCAAAATATTGAATCCGGCAAGTACATTTAACGTTTTGGTAAAATCAGCATGTTGAAGTTGCTTTTCTGCTTCGGCCAATGCTCCTGATGTACGATCTAAAGAAGCACCTGCTGGCATAGACAGCGATATTGCAATGAATCCTTGATCTTCAGATGGAATAAATCCGGTAGGCGTTCTACGAATCATAAAGATGGTCAAAAGCAGAGTAATTGCTAATCCCGAAAATGCAACCCATTTATAACGAATCAAGAAGCGCAGACTACCTAAATAGTTTTTAGTCAACCGGTCAAATCCAACATTGAATCCAGCAAAGAAACGTTCCTTGAAATTAAGTTTCTTAGCATCAGAATGACCATGATGCGTTGGTTTTAAGAAGAGTGCACATAACGCAGGACTTAGTGTCAAGGCGTTCACTGCTGAAATAACAATTGCAATCGCTAATGTAAATGCAAATTGTCGGTAAAACACACCGGTAGAACCTTCCATAAAGCCGATGGGAAGGAACACGGCAGACATGACTAGGGTAATAGAGATGATTGCACCGGTGATTTCACTCATGGCAGAGGTTGTCGCTAATTTAGGGGGTAAGTTCTCATGTTCCATCTTGGCGTGCACAGCCTCTACGACTACAATTGCATCATCGACGACAATACCAATGGCAAGGACGAGTGCAAATAAGGTCAGCAGATTGATGGAAAAGCCAAAGAGTTGCATGAAGAAAAATGTTCCTACGATGGCTACGGGGACAGCAATCGCGGGTATTAATGTCGATCTAAAATCCTGAAGAAATAAAAAGACAACTAAAAATACCAGTATAAATGCTTCAACAAGTGTATGCTTAACTTGGTCAATGGATTGATCAAGCGCATCTTTTGTATTGTATAAAACAAGGTATTTGACACCTTTGGGAAAACTTAAAGAGGCTTTTTCCATAAATTCCTGGATTGCAATCTGAATTTCGTTTGCATTTGACCCGGCCAGTTGCATGACTCCAATGTTTAATCCTGCTTTACCGTTGATACGGGTATGACTCGCATACGTATAAGATCCTAACTCTACCCGAGCTACATCTTTTAGTTTTAGTACAGAACCATCGGTATTGGAGCGAATAATAATGTTTTCGTAATCACTAGGTTGATTGAGTTTACCTTTATATTTGATAACAAATTCGAATGCTTCGCGACTGTTCTCGCCGAATTTACCAGGAGCAGCTTCTACGTTTTTATCCTGGATGGCAGCCATTACCTCTTCAGGTGTTAATTTATAGTTCGCCATTTGGTTTGGATTGAGCCATACACGCATGGAGTAGTCTTTGCTACCGCCAAATGGAAGCGCCTGTCCAACCCCCGGTATCCGTTTTAGTTCGGGAATGATATTGATCTGCGCGTAGTTGGTAATAAAGGTCTGATCGTATTTACTCTGATCTTCCGTGTAAAGGTCCAATACCATGATTAAGCTGTTTTGCTGTTTAGCGGTGGTGATACCGGCTTGTACAACTTCAGCTGGCAATTGGCTCGTTGCCTGAGCCACACGATTTTGTACGTTCACGGCCGCTTGATCGGGGTCTGTGCCCAGTTTAAAATATACCGTAATCATTAACGAACCATCATTACTAGCGGTAGAGCTCATATAGCTCATATTTTCCACTCCATTGATGGATTCTTCGAGCGATGGGGCTACGGCGCGTAGCACCGTTTCGGCATTTGCCCCAGGATATAATGCCGTTACTTGCACCGCCGGCGGTGCAATATCGGGAAACTGCTGCAAAGGCAGTTTAAGGATACCAATCACTCCCAATATGACAAGTAAAATGGAGATAACGGTAGCAAGTACAGGTCTTTCGATAAATTTCTTAAGCATGTGTTTTCTGTTATTATAATGAGTTGATGCTATCTATAGGTAAAATTTGTGGTGTAATTTTCTGTCCATCCTGAAGCAAGTCGATGCCTTTATAGACAATTCGGTCCCCCGAATTCAGTCCTTTACTTACTAGATAATTTGTGCCACTTTTTCCTATGACCGTAATTGGCTGTTGGACCACTTTATTTTCTTTGCTAACGGTATAAACGAATATTTTATCCTGCATTTCAAGGGTAGCAAGCTGCGGTACCAATAATGCTTGGTCATATTTCTTCTGTAGTCTGACGCGTCCGGTGTTTCCATTGCGTAATACCCCTTCTGGATTAGTAAAAGTTGCACGAAGTGTAATCGCGCCGGTATGTTTATCAAACTGTCCATCGACCATATCTATTTTTCCTTTCTGATCGTAAATTGTCTGATCCGAAAGAACTAGGCTGATGGGAGGTAGGTTGCGAAGCTTTTGTTGTAGATTAATTCCTTCCGTATTGTTTTTGAATGCGATAAAGTCATTTTCTCCCAATGAGAAATAAACATGAAGATCGCTTACATTTGACAATGCTGTAAGAGGCTGTGAGTCTGTTGGGCCCACCAAACTTCCTTGTTTGCGCTGCAACCTGCCGATGTATCCTTCGGCTGAAGCCCGTATTAAAGTGTATCCCACATTTATTTTTGCAGCCTCCACCGCCGATAGCGCTAGTTGTACATTTGCTTTAGCAGCATTACGGGCGCTAATTGCTGTTTTTAGCTGAAAATCCGTCAGTACTTTGGTATTTACCAATTTCGTCTTCTTTTCGACTTCCAACTCAGCATTTTCCAAGGCAGCTCTTGCTGCAAGTAGAGTTGCCTTCGCTTGGTTTAATTGTTCCTGATAAGGGCGGTCGTTGATCTTGAATAGTGCCTGACCTTTACTCACTTTAGCACCTTCATCGATATAAATGTATTCCAAGATCCCCTCTACCTGTGGTCTGATTTCGATATTAGCCGATGCCTCAATAGTGGCAGGATATTCTTGATAAACGGTCTCGTTACCTTTCTCGATCGTGAGGACAGGCAGGTTAACCGGCGGAGAATCAACTGTTTTACTCGTTCCGGTTGAACAGCTATATAGAATGATTACACTCAGCAAATATGAGGTCTTTACGATATTAATTCGTTTAACACTGTTAAGTGTAAGGGCGTAAAGCATTTTAAGATTTGATAATAAATTCGTTTTCATTTGATATTAATAGTTGAAGTTTTGGTGTATTTAACGGTGTTAGATTTTTTAACGTTGTATTTTTTAGTATAAAAAAAATTAGTCAGTTAGCGAGCGAGTGATACCATAAATGGCATCTTTTAAAACCTCTTGATTGGTTGTGTCACCATTTCCCTGGTTTACCAGATTGATCGAGACTAGTCCATGTATGATCGACCAATAGGTGAAATACTTTCGACAGATCAATTCTTCTGATGGCTCTTTATCTTTCATGATTTCTCGGATGACATCGCTAATAAGTTTTCCATGAGATTCCGCACATTTATATGTTTTTTCAAAACCACAACAGGCAGTTCCTACTCCAAACATTAACTGGTACAATTCCCGTTCTTCAAAAGCAAAATCCCAATAGCTAAACCACATTGCTTCTAATTGTTTCTCGAGATCGGTTTCAGTTGATTTGGCTTTTTTTACTTTTTTGGCTAGTAGGAGATAGCCTTGGCTGGCAAGCTCCATTAAAATAGCATCTTTATTAACAAAGTACTCATATATCATGGGGGCAGTATACTCAATGATATCTGCAATTTTGCGCATACTTAAAGCCTGCCATCCTTCTTCTTTTACGATTTGGAGCGCAGCATCTAGAATATTGGATCTATTCTCACCTTTGAGCCTTTGTATACGTTCTTTACTACCCATGTTTATGTGTAAACAATTTAACAGTGTTAAGCAAAATTGATATTTTTAATTTTATTTATTGACATCTAAAAGTCATTAAATAAAAATACATCAATTTGTAAGCTCAATATTGGCATTTAATCGTTTTAACCAGACCTACCTCGTGTACAGAAAGTGTACACTTATTAGCGTCGCAATCCAATAGGTTACTTGTCCGAACTGCGCTTCGGACCACTAGCTGGTGTAGATTTTGCGATTACTATATGAAGGGAAAGGTTATTCAGTCGATAGCTTCGGCGGCAAAAGTTGATGTGTTGCTATATAAGTTGGTTTTTGGCATAAAATATACTTAAATTTATACTATGCTAACAGAAACTTTAAAAAGCCTTTTCCACCGGGACTTAAACCGACTACGAAATGAAATTTCATTATACAAGAACGAGAGAAATATATGGGTTATTGAAAGTGATATTTCTAATTCAGCAGGTAATTTGTGTTTACATTTGATTGGAAATCTTCAAACCTATATCGGTGCGGAATTAGGAAAGACAGGATATATTAGAGACAGAGCTGCAGAGTTTTCTTTAAAAGATATTCCTCGAACAGTATTGATAGATCAAATAGACGATACGATTGATGTGGTTACCCGTTCCTTGGATCTGTTATCGGAAGAAAACCTTCAAGAGGTGTATCCCATACTCGTGTTTGAGGAAAAAACAACGACTCAGTATTTGCTTGTTCATCTGACTACCCATTTAACTTATCATCTTGGACAAATAAATTATCACCGTCGACTGTTAGATTAATCTGGATAGTAATTCGCTTATTATGCTGCGCCTACTATCCAATTGGCGCATGCAAACCTGTTGTCGCCTTTGGATCTTAGCTGCCGACATCCTTCGAACTGAGCGCCATAAGCTTCACCGAAATAGCCGCATTATTCTAAAAAAGGAACTGAATTTTTTGATTCTTTGTTTTAAAAGGTGAACTTTATCCCAATTATACATCGAGGCCATCAAACATTCTATCTATATCGACTGTTGATTTCTCGAAGACCGACGGAGATAGAATGAGAAGAATCTTTACATTAATCGCCTGCTGCTGTATTTTTAATTCACAAGCGCAGCGTATAGACAGTATGACCACGGTTATTGCGCCCGAATATGACCGTGTGGGCTTACTGCATCGATTTTGGCTCGGAGATAGTTACCGTAAATTATACAATACTCCTGTTAAGATGCGGGTGATGAATCTCGGTACGGAGCGAGGTGGACTTCAGATTGTTAAGTTAGGCGGAGGAATGCAGACACAGTCGCTTCGATTGGTAGATTCTATGGGTAGGGAGTGGGTGCTCAGGTCTATACAAAAATATCCTGAACGCAGTCTACCAGAAAGCCTTCGAGAGACATTTGCAAAAGATATTGTACAAGATCAGATTTCGATACATCACCCATTTGGGGCATTGACTGTACCGCCATTTAATAAAGCATTGGATATTCCTTCAGCTTCGCCGGAACTGGTTTTTGTAGGAGATGACCCTGGGTTAGGTGAGTATCGCGAAGTCTTTAAAAATAGGGCCTATATGTTTGAGTCTCGTACCCCTTTTGAGGATAAGAAAACAGATAACACGGCAAAGGTCATGCGTAAGGTGTTAGAAGATAATGATACGCAAATTGATCAAAAGCTTACGTTACGCGCCCGGATGCTCGACTTTACGCTTGGTGACTGGGATCGTCATGAAGATAACTGGCGTTGGGATCCTGAAAAGGAAAAAGGTAAAAAGATCTATACTCCTGTCCCTAGGGACAGGGATAAGGTATATTATAAAACATCGGGTGTATTTCCAACATTACTTTCCTATCAATGGTTGAAGGCCCATTTGCAACCATTTAGTCCGCATATCCGTAATGTGCCTCACTGGAATTTTAACGCTAGCACTTTTGATCATTTCTTTCTTACTCATCTTACAGAAGATGAATGGATTGATGAAATACAATTGGTTCAGAAAACATTGACGGATTCGTTAATCCACCAAGCGATGTTAACGATGCCCGATACCATTGTGAAAATGAGTGCCAATGAATTGGAAACAAATATTCGCTCGAGAAGGGACGAACTGATGGAAAGCGGGCTAACTTACTATCGATTTCTTGCGCGTATCGTTGAATTACCATTGTCTTCCAAGTCTGAATTTGTAGATGTTGATTACAATAAAGATGGTTCAGTTACGATTAATATCCACAATAAGAAAAAAGATGGAACCGAAGGGCGAAAATTGCTGAAGCGGACTTTTTTACCTGATCAGACTAAAGAAGTCCGTATTTATGGCATATCGGGTGCTGATGAATATAAGCTACATGGGTCGGGCAAATCGCCTATAAAGATCCGGCTAATTGGTGGTGATGGACAAAATCTGTACCGTACAACTGATAAGTTTGTCAATGGGAGAAATGTTTACATCTATGATGCGAAAGAGCAAGTACCGGGTACTATGCATGTCGATGATGATATTCATCTCAAGCTGAGCAAAGATACCGCTGTCCATAAGTTTGATTACGAGAATTTTATCTATGATCGTAAAGGGGTCGTTTTTAACCTTGATTATGGAATGGACCGTGGGCTTATTTTTGGACTGGGGTACATGATCGAAAATCAGGGGTTTAGAAAAAAGCCCTATGCTTATCGACACCAGTTTTTGGCTAGTTACCTAACTGGTCGAGAATCATTTATGTTTGATTATAAAGGGAATTACAAAGATCTCATTGCGGGGCACGATCTTTATATTCATCTTTCTTCTCTTGGTCCCAAAAACCTGAGTAATTTCTTTGGATATGGGAACAATACTAGTTTTGATAAGTCGGGTTCAAAGGGTATTTCCTTTTATCGGAATCGATATGATCTTGTGAGCGGAGACATTTTTCTGGAAAAGTATTTAGACCCTAAATTCAAGGTATTCTATGGATCTTCGTCCGAATATTATACAAGTAAAGAATCGAATAATTTTGGACGTTATTTCGAGGAGTTCAATCAAAAATATCCATTAGAACCGATCTATGGAAATAATTTCTTTACGGGGCTTACTGCCGGGATAGAATATGATACCCGTGACAATGTTGCTAATCCTAAATCTGGAGTACACCTACATACCAGGTTAGGCTGGAATACAGAAATTGGAGGCGAAGGACGAAACTATACGAAACTACAGCACGCTATGAGTTTTTATAAAACCATTGCCAACAATTATGTTACTTTTGCTAACCGGGTAGGATTTGATGCTGTATGGGGAAATCCCTATTTTTATCAGCATGCACAAATAGGAGGTGAAATGAGCTTAAGGGGATATAATTCACGGCGATTCACTGGAAAAACAGCTCTTTATAATAATTTTGATATGCGATTAAAATTATTTAGCTATGCTTCTTATATCGTTCCTGGAACAGTAGGAGCAATTGGTTTTTATGATGTCGGAAGGGTATGGATGAGTCACGAAAACTTGAATGACTGGCATATGGGTTATGGAGGTGGGATTTATTTTATGCCCGGCGACCTACTCACAATCCAGGGTGTAGTGGGTTTTAGTAAAGAAGCAACCTTGCCTTATCTACGCGTTGGACTTTCTTTTTAAAGACCTAAAAGGGAGCTTCCTAAGTATGAATTGAAATGAAATCGGAGATCAAAAAAAAATTAGATAAAAATTTCGCGGAGCGTAGGCTGCGGAATAGCAGCGTCGATTTGTCTGTACTAAAACACTATAAGACCTACGCAAAGACTTTTGCCGACATTCATAATGGTATAGCGGTACTGAGTGACCTGACAGCGAACTGGAGTTATACCTACATCGGTAAACTTGCAGAGCGGCTTTACCTTCCCGAAAATGATAAGAAGATTGAAATAAATAGTATTTGGGAGGATTTTCTTCTCGAACGTGTTTATCCTGAAGATTTGGCTGTTAAACATGCTTTGGAGCTTCAGTTTCTCAACTTGGTCAAAAAGATAGATACAGCTGATCGATTCAATTATCAAGCAAACAGTGTCCTTAGGGTCGAGGGGAGGGAGGGGCAAATCATGCAGTTGTCCCATCAGATTTTTTATTTGGACACTCCAGGGCCCGAATTTCCGCAGTTGGCTTTATGCTGTTATACCGTATTGCCAGAAATTGAAACATCCATCAATCTGCGAAATTATATTCTCAATCAAGTAACAGGTGTTGTCTATCACCTGGAAGGTTATGGCGCGAAAACTTCGATTAGTACACGAGAGAAGGAAATTTTAAGCTGTATCAAGGAGGGAATGATTAGCAAGCGAATTGCCGAAAAACTTGGACTAAGTATAAATACAGTAAATCGTCATCGCCAAAATATACTCCAAAAGCTTCGTGTTCGAAATTCATATGAAGCAGTAAGTGTGTTTAATAAGATACAGCAGGATCATACTGAACAGATTTAAGATAACGCCCGTCTATGTGGCTATCTTAGGCGGGCGTCAGTATTCTTAGTTTGAATTATTATCTTTCAGCCATTTACTTCGACGTTGATCTGCAAGATGTTTGATCGTAAAATAATCAAATTTGGCCTCAAACCCATTGCCGTCTGGTGAAGCGGCCATTAAACCAACCATAACAGGATGATTATCCTGTAGCCAGGCATTTCTCATCATAATATACTCCTTGTCATCAAAAGAATAGAAAAATTCAACAGCATCTAATCGGCGTATCGCCTTGATCCAGATGTAGGGGATTTCCTTATCGATCGGAACAATACTCCAATCACTCGTTTTATGGGTAACGACCGTACTTAAATTATATTTTCCGTCCACAAATTCGATTCCCGCTTTTATATAGTTTTCATGATCAATGCGCAGCATAATACCTGCTTGATCGAACCGGGTTTTGTAGTTGGCGGAGATCTTCGCCTTGACTTCAAACTCTCCCCCGCGTAACGTATAGAAAAATGGGGCGTCATCTACTGTAAATCCATAATGGGAGATACGCCAATAATCGCTTTTAGGCGTAACAAGCATCGACAGCGAATTGTTTTTGATACTCCATTCTGTCGGTTCGTTAAACCAAAGCATCCGATCCAATTTTTGTGCGCTAGCCTGTACAGTTAGTAATAGAAGTAACGAAGCTGCTAAAAATGTCCTTATAGTTTTCATGTTTTTGTTTTTGTGATGAAATTGATTTCATCAGCAAAGATATTTAAGCATAGTATAAGTTTTCAATACTGATAAATAACCACGTTTTCAATAATACCCATTGTAATTTATTTGCAATTTAATTGCATTTAGTGTTTTTGCTACATAGTTGCAATAGTAAAAAATATTATCTTCGCAAAGTTGACTTTTAATCCATTAGTATACCGTATTGGTATGGCCTACAGGATTGATTTTCAATATTAAACATGATAAGCAACGGCAGTATGGAATTTTGGGAACGTAATTTTGTAGAGAAGCAGGAAATGTGGGGAGATGAAGCCGCAAAGTCTACACGTCTTGCAGTGCGCTTCTTTTTGGAGCGCAACATCAAAAATATCCTGATCCCCGGGTTCGGCTACGGTCGCAATGGTCGCCCGTTTTTAGAAAACGGAATAAAAATTACAGGTATTGAGATCTCTAAAACTGCCATTGAACTCGCCCGTAAATCCTTTGGGGCAGATACGGTTATCCATCATGGTTCGGTTAATGAAATGCCCTTTGATCGGGATATATATGACGGTATATTTTGTTATGGGCTTATTCATCTATTGGATGCTGATGAACGCATTGCGTTAATCCAGCATTGTTATGACCAATTGGCTGAAGGAGGTTTTATGATTTTTACGACCGTATCAAAGCTATCAAGCATCTATGGAAAGGGGGAGGCCATAGGCACTGATCGATTTGCAATGTTTGGAGGAGTACATATGTTCTTTTACGATGTTGATTCCATTCATGCCGAATTCGATTTCTATGGATTAATCGAAATTAGGGAAGTGGAGGAAAATTTTCCATTCTACTTCATCATTTGTCAGAAGCGGACTAATAATTAATAATGTATATATGAAAGATGATAGAAGTTTTGAGGTAATTATTATTGGGGGAAGTTATGCCGGGCTTTCTGCAGCGATGGCATTAGGACGATCCTTGCGAAACGTGTTGATTATCGATAGTGGTCTACCTTGTAATAGGCAGACGCCCCACTCCCATAATTTCATCACGCATGATGGCGAAAAGCCGCTGAGTATAGCTGAAAAAGCGAGGGAAGAAGTCCTTAACTACCCCAGTGTCAAGTTTCAGAAGGGACTTGCTGTGGTCGGTACGAAGACAACTGAAGGTTTTGAAATAATTACCGAGAATGGGGAGGTCTTTAAGGCTAAAAAGCTCATTTTCGCCACGGGTGTGGAAGATATTATGCCTAGTATACAAGGATTTTCAGCCTGTTGGGGAAGTTCGGTTATCCATTGTCCATACTGTCACGGCTATGAATTCCGGAAGGGAAAAACTGCAATTATAGCGAATGGTGAAAGAGCACTTCACCTTGCAGGTTTGGTTCACAATCTATCGTCCGACTTAACACTGCTGACTGCAGGTAGAGCAGGGTTCGATGTCAAGCAGATAGAAAAACTAAATCGACATGGTATTGCTATTATTGAAGAAGAAATCAATAAAATCCAACATAAGAATGGATGGGTTCAGCAAGTTCAATTAAAAGACGGGCGTGAACTTGCCTTCGATGCTGTTTATGCTGCCATTCCTTTCAGACAACACACTACTATTCCTGCTGCCTTAGGTTGTGAAATAACCGAACAGGGGCATATCCAAGTAGATAATTTTCAAAAAACTTCACTCGCAGGAGTATTTGCCTGTGGAGACAACTCCAGTGCGATGCGTTCAGTGGCGAATGCTGTTGCTACGGGAAATTTAGCTGGAGCAATGGTCAATAAAGAACTTGTCGACGAAGCTTTTTAGTGACTGTACTAATCTGTTTTCGGGCGTTAGTCGTACCTTACTCCCGTCTATTGGCACGTCCTTACTCTAAAGTTGTTACTGAAAAATTACATGTGACAATAGCAGATGTAATGGAAGAATCTAGTTATAAAAAAGATGAAACCACTATCGGTTTCATCTTTTCTACATTGGCCTAGAGATACCTTCCATAGCGAACAGCTGTTTCTTGATAGCTATTGCTTAACTTAACCTATAAGGAGAATAGGACTTTTTAATTACAATGGTTTTATTTTTAAATTTCTAAATGAGACACCTCTTGACCAATCCTGAAGCGCTATTTTTCCACTAATATGCTGACCAAACTCCGGATAATCTTTGAAATTACTATGTTTTACTAAATCTTTCCATTTTGCTGAATTAAAATCCATTTCAGCGGTGATTTTACCATTGAGGTAAAAAGTGACTTTTCCATTCTTTTGGATGATACTTGATTCATTCCAAGCATCTTGCGCTTTAACATTGACAAAGTTTTGCTGCGGTAGAAATGTATAGAGACATCCCGAACGCTTTAATGGCTTATCAAAATCAGGATGAGAATCGGCCAACAATTGGTACTCTGGTCCTGAATGGTAGGTCGCATCGATATCCGGTTTTTCCTGTACATTGACAAAAACACCGCTATTTCCTTCTTTTTCCAGTTTCCATTCAAACTTAAACTCATAGTTTTTATACTCCTTGTCCGATACTAAATCATATTTTTGGCTTTCGTTTTTGGGATCGCAGTATATCGTTCCATTTTTAACGATCCACGCTGTAGGCGCATTTTTACTATTATTGTACGTATGCCAATTGTTGAGTGTAGTACCATCAAATAGGAGTTGCCACCCATTACTTTGCTCTTCTTCTGTCAATGTATTGGGATTGCTTTTTTCACTTTGGCAGGACAGTAAAACAAAGCCCATAAAGACCGATAAGATAATTTTCTTAAAAAGGTTTAAGTCTATCATAGTTTAATTTCTATAAGTGTTCGTTTGGTAATTCTATGTTTCAACAGCTAAGCGCTAATTAATATAGTGTCTTCACTTGTTACGTTTCTACTAAGATAATTTTAAATACTTACTTTGCGCAACAATCTGCTTTTCCTCTGCAAATTAGTTACACAGTGCTTCTGATTATACAATCGAAAAAACGCCTCTTAGCATATGCATTTATCAATTTTTAAACCTTACTGTCTAGCCAGTTGAAACCATAACTGTCTAGTCAGTCGGTTGGACAGAGCGCATTAACTTGCCCCCTTTTTTTCAGAAGTGTAAGACAAGGTACAAATTATAATAATTTGATCACATTTTCCGCACAGTCATTCTCATTTTGATAAAAGGACCCTATCAAAATGATAGGGTTTCCAAATTCTTTTCGGAGTGTTTATTTTTTTATTCGCTGATTAATAGTTGTTTATGCTGTTTTTTGGCATGCTGGAACAACCTTTGGCTTATTGGGACAAATGACAATACAAATGGGAACAGAACGAAAAAGAATAACCTGCGGCAAAAGTCCTCCAAAGGAGTGATTGTCACAAATTCTAGTATGTAATGGAAATTTTAAAAAAAAAGAAATCGCGAATCACTAATAAAATTTAACAATGGTAATGACAATCATACTCCTCATAACTGGAATCTTTTGCTTCTGGTTATTCTACAAAATGGTGGATTTTTTTGAGAAAATATAGAAGAGATCATATGAAAGAGAAGCAAGACAATAAAGGTACAGTATCGCCGCACAATATATCGGGAGACCGCATAGCGAAGATTATTTTAATGGTGCTAATTATTGCGATGGTTTTTCAGCTCTATGTCGGTTAGATTTTGAAGTATAGTTCTATTCAAACATGAAAAAATTAAATCAATACAGGGCAGGTTTGTATATGGCCCTTCATTATAAGGAAATTCGATCGGAGATTAATTTCCTGCTTCGGAAGCACAATTTTGCCGGCGTCTTGCAGGCTGTGATTAATCATCTTCGACACTTGATTACCGTGCGCAGCACAGACAAAATCTGTCAGCATATCGAGTTTCTCGGAACGATTTACGGCCATGGAAACCATTACGTCAAATATATTTTGGAAAACCTTTTTGTAAGATCCTTGGGAGGTCTTCAACGCATCAGTACCGTTCATACATGGACCGTAATCGAAGCTCGGTTGCCCGTACCTTTTTTAGAAATCCGTAAAGGACAACAAATACATAATCTATTCATATCAAAATAAATGACAGCTTTATTTATTGTAGCACTACTGGTTTTTGGATATATCTGTTATGTACTTCTAAAACCTGAAAAATTCTAATAATGAGATTGCTCATACGATATCGTCACTCATGTAATAGTGCTCTACCCTACCATGAAATGGAAAAAGGGGTATGGTGTGAGTTAAAGATGGGAAATGATACACTTTTTATACAAATCAATTAAAGAAATGAATACAGAGATTCTTGGAATCATAGTAATGTTCATCGTAACATTGCTGCTTGGACTTCCCCTGGGAAAATATATAGCTAAGGTATATGGCAATGAAAAGACGTGGTTAGATCCATTCTTTGAGCCCATTGAAAGATTTTTTTATCGACTGACAGGAATTGAACCTACTTCCCAGATGACTTGGAAACAACACCTTATTGCTCTTTTGACTATCAATTTGGTTTGGTTTCTATTGAGTATGGTTATCTTAATGAATATGGGGCATTTGCCTTTGAATCCCGATGGAAATCCAGGAATGACTGCTGATTTGGCTTTTAATACCAGTATATCCTTTTTGGTCAACTGTAATCTTCAGCACTATTCGGGTGAATCTGGCGTAAGCTATCTTGGACAAATTTGGCTCATGTTTCTTCAGTTCGTGACAGCCGGTGTTGGCATGGCTGCCGCAGTTGTTATTTTCAAAGCTTTTAGGGATAAAACAACAACCCAATTGGGTAATTTTTATGATTTCTTTGTAAAATCATGTACCCGTATTTTACTGCCTCTTTCTGTGTTGGTTGCTACCGTTTTTGTGTTCCAAGGCATGCCTATGACCTTCGAAGGTAAGGACAGTATGGTGACAATGGGCGGAGATACTTTAGAGGTGAGCCGCGGACCAGTAGCTGCCTTTGTTCCAATTAAACATCTGGGTACAAATGGTGGTGGTTTCTTCGGCGCGAACAGCGCGCATCCACTCGAGAATCCGAATTATTTGACCAACATGGTTGAAATGATCGCCCAGTTTATTATCCCGATGGCCATGATATTTGCCTTTGGTTTTTTTATTCGCAAACGCAAATTTTCATGGATGATGTTTGGTGTAATGACCATTGGTTTTCTCCTGCTGGTCATTCCAAATATAAAAATGGAGCTTGCAGGAAATCCAGCTATTGCACAGATGGGGATTGACACATCGATGGGAGCTATGGAGGGAAAAGAGGTACGTATAGGTGCCGCCGCATCAGGGTTTTGGAGTATGGTTACAACGATGATTTCGACAGGTTCGGTCAATTCGATGCATGATAGTTATATGCCCTTATCTGGAATGAACGAATTGATAGCCATGATGGTAAATGCCTTCTATGGTGGTGTGGGAGCTGGAATACTCAACTTCTTTATTTTTATTATACTCGCTGTTTTCATCAGCGGTTTAATGGTAGGGCGTACGCCTGAGTTTATGGGTAAGAAAGTGGAAGCGCGCGAAATGAAAATCGCCATGATTGTTGCTCTTGCCCATCCTTTTCTAATCCTTGTCGGTACAGCACTTGCGACAGCATTTCCAGCCCAGGGTGCTTCTACATTGAACAATCCTGGATTCCATGGTTTTAGTGAAATATTGTACGAATACACCTCATCTGCGGCGAACAATGGAAGTGGCTTTGAAGGGCTTGGAGACAATACAATTTGGTGGAATATCTCGACGGGTATCGTCTTGTTGCTCGGCCGTTTTATACCGATCATAGGCCCTATAGCTATTGCAGGATTGTTGGCCGAAAAGAAATTCATACCAGAAGGGGAGGGGACGTTAAAGACAGATACCAGTACATTCGGTTTGATGGTATTTGCCGTGATTGCGATTATCGCAGCGCTCTCTTTCTTCCCAGCACTGGCCTTGGGTCCAATAGCGGAATATTTTTCCATGTAATACGTAAAATTAAAGCACTTTAAAATGAGCAATCAACAAACATTGTTTCAGAAAGAACTTGTCCAAAAAGCATTAAAGCAATCTTTCGTGAAGCTGAATCCGAAAATAATGTTCCGTAACCCAGTGATGTTTACCGTAGAAGTCGGAACATTGATTATGGCTGTGGTCTGTCTATGGATAATGGCTGGAGAAAAATCACAAGGTACATTGGGGTATAATTTTACGGTATTCGTTATTCTATTTTTGACCTTGCTCTTTGGCAACTTTGCAGAGGCAATTGCAGAGGCCCGGGGTAAAGCGCAAGCAGACAGCTTGCGGAAAACAAGGGAGGAAACCCCCGCAACTTTACGCGATGGCCGGGTAGTCTCATCCGCACAATTGAAAAAAGGTGACGTGTTTGTCTGTCAAGCCGGGGATGTAATTCCGTTGGATGGTGAGATTATTGAGGGATTGGCAACCATTGATGAAAGCGCAATTACAGGGGAATCGGCACCGGTAATCCGCGAGGCTGGGGGAGATAAAAGCTCAGTTACCGGTGGTACCAAGGTGCTGTCGGATCGAATTGTTGTACAGGTGACAACAGAACCGGGCGAAAGCTTTTTAGATAAGATGATTGCTTTGGTCGAAGGGGCTAGCCGACAAAAAACGCCGAATGAGATTGCATTGACGATCCTTCTAGCAGGTTTTACACTCGTGTTTATCATCGTAACCGTAACCTTAAAACCATTTGCAAATTATGCCAATGTCGGTATCACCATAGCGTCGTTTATTTCACTCTTCGTCTGTCTTATTCCCACCACAATAGGCGGTCTTCTATCGGCAATTGGTATAGCGGGGATGGATCGGGCACTTCGCGCGAATGTCATTACGAAAAGTGGTAAAGCCGTTGAAACAGCTGGCGATATTGATGTATTGTTGCTGGATAAAACCGGAACAATCACCATTGGAAATCGTAAGGCGACAAACTTTTACCCTGCAGATGGTGTCATGATGGAATCGTTGGTGCGGGCGGCAACGTTGAGCTCGATGGCTGATGAAACACCTGAGGGCAAATCAATCGTAGAATTGGCGGAGGTTAATCCTTCGAGCTATAAGGTCGAAAACCCCGAATTTATCAAGTTTACCGCCGAGACCCGCAGCTCAGGAATAGACTTTGCACAAACACGTATCCGTAAAGGTGCGACCGATGCTATTCGAAATATTGTTTTAAAAGCTGGCAATAGATTTCCGCAGGAAATCGAAGAACGCGTGAAGCTTATTTCCCAAAACGGTGGTACACCACTGGTCGTTGCCGAGAATGAACAGGTGCTGGGAGTGATAGAATTGCAGGATGTAATAAAACCCGGAATACACGAAAGATTTGAAAGATTGCGAAAAATGGGTATCAAGACTGTTATGGTGACGGGAGACAATCCGCTAACTGCCAGGTATATTGCTGAAAAAGCAGGCGTAGATGATTTCATTGCAGAAGCTAAGCCTGAAGATAAGATGAACTACATTAAAAAAGAACAGCTCGACGGGCGATTGGTAGCAATGATGGGGGATGGCACAAACGATGCCCCGGCACTTGCGCAAGCCGATGTTGGAGTAGCGATGAATAGTGGAACACAAGCTGCAAAAGAAGCCGGCAACATGGTCGATCTTGACAACGATCCCACCAAATTGATTGAAGTGGTAGAAATAGGTAAGCAATTGCTGATGACTCGGGGTACGCTAACTACGTTCAGCATTGCAAACGATGTCGCCAAATATTTTGCTATTATTCCGGCCTTGTTTATTGCAGCAATACCGGCACTTCAGGGCTTGAATATCATGCAGCTCAGTAGCCCCCAAAGTGCTATACTATCTGCCGTTATATTTAATGCCATTATTATTCCATTACTTATTCCCTTAGCATTAAAAGGTGTTGCATACAAACCGATCGGTGCAAGTGCATTGTTGCGACGAAACCTGCTCGTATTTGGACTTGGAGGGGTACTTGTTCCATTTGTTGGAATCAAGGCCATCGATCTACTGGTTTCTCTATTCATCTAATGAATTTTAATCACAAAAGAAAATGAAAACACATCTATATCCAGCGATAAAGATTACAATGATTTTATTGCTCCTACTGGCAGTTGTATATCCAGCCCTTGTATGGGCGATAGCTCAAATAGCACCCAATCGTGGAAAAGGCGAAATCCTAAAACATAATGGTCAGACGTATTACAGGAATATTGGCCAGGCTTTTTCAGGCGATGATTATTTCTGGTCGCGTCCTTCAGCAGTCGGTTACAACGCAGCAGGATCTGGGGGAAGCAACAAAGGTCCGTCCAATGGAGAATACCTTTTGGAAGTGAAATCCCGTATTGATACTTTCTTAGTGCACAATCCTACGGTAAAACGCGAACAGGTACCTGTAGACATCGTTACAGCCAGCGGTAGTGGTTTGGACCCCGATATTTCCGTTGAAGCAGCAAAAATACAAATTGACCGTATTGTGAAAGCGAGAGGTATATCTGTCAATAGCTTACAGTCTCTTGTCGATGCCCACGTGCAGGCACCTTTGTGGCATATATTCGGACCTCGAAAGGTCAATGTCCTTGAACTAAATATAGCATTGGATAAGATGGCTGAAAAATAAAATTGACCGGAGGAGCCCTTGACATCCACTTTATAACAACGATATATATGAAAAAACTCGCGATGTTGGCCTTTATGTTACTAGGCACAACACAATTATTTGCACAGCAGGATACGACTAGAAATATCTCATTGGCTATTAGCGGTTACCTTGAAGCATATTACCTTCGGGACTTTAATAATCCAATTGGAAACACCCGCCCCGGGTTTGTTTATAGCCATAACAGAGCGAATGAAGTAAACATAAATTTGGCACTTTTAAAAGCTGCATACGAAACAACGAATACCCGTGCAAATCTTGCATTAGGTGTCGGTACATATATGAATGCCAATTATAGTGCGGAACCTGGCGTTTTAAAAAATATTTACGAAGCGAATGCTGGTGTTCGCATCTCGAAAAAGCACAATCTATGGATCGATGCCGGAATATTTTCCTCCCATTTGGGCTTTGAAAGCGCTATAGGAAAGGACAATTGGACTGTAACGAGAAGTATTTTTGCTGATAATTCGCCATATTTCGAAACTGGCGCAAAAATATCGTACACATCTGCTTCTGGAAAACTGTTTTTAAGTGGGCTTGTTTTAAACGGCTGGCAGCGTATTCAACGTGTAGATGGCAGTAGTTTGCCTGCATTTGGACATCAATTGGTCTATAAACCCACAGATAAATGGACCATTAATAGCGGTTCTTTTATCGGCAGCGATAAAGCGGATAGTGTAAGACAGATGCGTTATTTCCATAACCTGTATGCAATCTATCAAATGCACCAAAAGCTAGGCATTACAGTGGGATTTGATATTGGGGCAGAACAAAAAGCAAGGGGGAGCTCAACGTACAACGTATGGTACACGACCGTGTTAATTGCACGATACGCAACGACTGAAAGATTTAGCTTAACAGCAAGAGGAGAATATTACAACGATAAACATGGTGTTATTGTTTCTACTGGAACAGCTCAGGGCTTTCAAACATTTGGCTACTCTTTAAATGCTGATTATGCGATTCTCCCAAATGTTCTTTGGCGTACAGAGTTGCGCAACCTCAGGAATAAAGATGCTATGTTTCTTGATCGGTCAAATCAGCTGCTTAAAAATACCGTGACGGCTGTCACGGCACTAACGGTTAGTTTTTAAAAACAAAGGTTCCTGCCTTGTGTTACATCGGCAGGAACCTTTTGACAATGAAAGGTATTAGACATGGAAGAAAGGAAAAGCGCTGAGCACTTTCTGGATCTGATCCGGAAATCGAAACGAGGGCGATTCAAACTTTATATTGGAATGAGTGCTGGTGTCGGAAAAACATATCGCATGCTACAGGATGCACATACACTTTTACAGGGCGGAATCGATGTGCGTATCGGCTATATTGAGACCCATAATCGAAAGGATACACATCAATTGCTTGATGGTATTCCGATTATTGCTCGGCGTCATCTTTTTTACAAAGGCAAGCAGTTGGAGGAATTGGATCTGTATGCTGTTTTGAATTCACGTCCAGAGGTTGTCATTATCGATGAGCTGGCACATACCAATATTGAAGGCAGCAAAAATGCCAAACGATGGCAAGATGTCATCGAAATTCTCGAAGCAGGGATTAATGTAATCAGTGCTGTTAATATCCAGCATATCGAAAGTTTAAACGAAGAAGTCAAAGCAATTACAGGGATCGAAGTGCAAGAAAGAGTTCCCGACAGTGTTATTGATTCTGCAGACGAAGTCGTTAATATTGACCTCACCGCAGAGGAACTTATTGTTCGTCTAAAAGAGGGCAAGATCTATGATGCCTCAAAAATTCAGGCTGCACTTCAAAATTTCTTTAAAAGTGAGCATATTTTGCAGTTGCGCGAGATGGCATTGAAGGAAGTGGCCTCCCAGGTTCAGCGCAAAGTAGAGACCGAAGTGCAGCCCCAGCGATGGGTGCGAAAGGAACGTTTCTTGGCCTGTATAAGTTCCAATGAAACAAAAGCAAAAAACGTCATCCGAAAGACAGCAAGATTGGCAGGATATTACAACAGTAGCTGGTTTTTGCTATATGTACAGTTACCAAAAGAACGCGGCGATCGGATTGCGTTGAATAAACAACGGCACTTGATCAATAATTTCAAATTGGCAACAGAACTAGGAGGGGAAATTATTAAAGTAGAAAGCCGGAGCGTAGCCAAGGAGATCATCACCCTCTGTGTGACACGTAAGATCACTACAGTTTGTATTGGGAAACCGCGGTTGTCCCTTTTGAGGATTTTACTGGCTAGAGATATTTTTAGCAAACTTTTGGCACAGCTGTCTACTGAAGATGTTGATCTGATAATATTGTCTTAATGATAAAGACCAATTTTGAATAAGATGAAAATAAAAACCAAACTTACATTCGGTGTGGGGGCACTGTTTCTCATGATCTTTTTACTTGCCGCGTTAAGTGGCTGGTATGTGAACCGATTAAAAAAAGATACCGCAAATATATTGACGGCGAACTATAATACGCTGCTGTATGCCAAAAATATGTTATTGGCACTGGAGGAAATTCCTGTGGAAAAAAAGGCTTTTACCAGCTTCGAAGTCAATCTGGACAAACAACGGAAAAATGTTACCGAAGTTGGGGAACAGCAAACGACGAATGCAATAGCGAAGCATTTTTTACAACTGAAAGATAAACCCCTAAATATTGCTGTTGTCTCCTCCATCAGAAAGGATATTGCATTATTAATGGAGCAAAATATGATCGCAATTTCCCGGAAGAGTATTGTCGCGGATAAAACTGCAGAACATGCCATTCTGGTCATTTCATTTGCCGGCGCACTCTGTTTTATTATAGCTTTCATTTTGTTGGTCAACCTGCCATCCAATATAGCTGATCCGATTGCAAGATTGACGGCTAGCATTCGACAAATTGCAGGACAGAACTACAAGGAACGTATTGATAATCAGAGTATTGGTGAGTTTGCCGAACTTGTTACCTCATTTAATTCCATGGCAGAGAAATTGGAAGAATACGCTGAAAGTAAACTGGAAAAAATTTTAAAAGAAAAAAAACGAATAGAGGCTCTCGTGGACAATATGCGTGATCCTGTTATTGGTTTCGACGAGGAACGGAGGGTTATCTTCGTTAATGAAGAGGCTCTTCGCATCACAAGCCTGCACAAAGATCAACTTCTTGGAAGGTCTGCTTTAACGGTTTCGGAAGAAAACGATCTCGCGAAAGATATTTTTAAAGATCTTCTTATTCCTGCAGCAAATCGGGAAAAAAATGCCATTAAAATATATGCAGACGACAGAGAAAGCTATTTCGAAAAAGATGTTATTGATATTAATGTGCTGCCGACTGGCGAATCTGAGCCAAAATTTATCGGTCAGGTAGTTATTCTAAAGAATATCACACCATTCAAGGAACTCGATCTAGCAAAAACGAACTTTATCGGTACCGTATCCCACGAGTTCAAGACACCTATTGCAGCGATTCAGATGGGAGTTCAATTGCTGGAGAACGAGCAAATAGGCCCGTTGAATACCGAACAGCTCGCGCTGGTAAATGGAATAAAGGATGATTCCAACCGCTTACTTCAGATTACAGGCGAACTGTTAAATATGACCCAAGTTGAAAGCGGTTCTATTCAGATTAATTTACATACGACAGAAATACAGCCTATTATTGAATACGCAGTCATGGCTAATCAATTTGCTGCCAACCAGAAAAATATTCATTTTACTATTGAAGTAGCGCCGACGGCGAAGTACATTGTTGCTGACAATGAAAAAACAGCGTGGGTATTGACAAATTTCCTTTCCAATGCAGTACGATATTCCTACGAAGATTCTGTCATCCATATAGCCGTTGAAAGTATAGGACTTAAAACCAGATTTACCGTAAAAGACAATGGACAAGGAATAGAAGCTAAGTACCTCGAGAAAATCTTTGCACGTTACTTTCGTGTGCCGGGCTCTAAGAAAGGGGGAACCGGTCTTGGTTTAAGTATCAGTAAAGAGTTTATAGAAGCACAGGGGGGAGAAATCGGCGTTGAAAGTGATTATGGTGCTGGAAGTTCTTTTTATTTTTCATTGCGCAGTGCGGCTTCCAGTGAAAACTAATGTCTCCGATGGATAATTATTTTATAATATCCAATAATTCTACGTCAATGGCTCCAGCATTTTCCGCTAGATTCGGATCTACACCATGTGCATAATAGAGGTCTATCGTATTTGTAACCAGACGTTTCAGACTTTTTTCCACCGTTATTTTTATCCATTTAGGTAAACTATCGTCTTTTCTAAAGCGGCAATGCGCTACTTACTTCGAATGATTCATGATTTTGTTGCTATTTTTGGAGTGTTCAGAATGGGTTTTCTGAGGGATAAAATTTTTACACGTTGCGACCATGATTAAAATTTACCACAATATACATTGTAGCAAGAGCTGCAATGTACTGAAACTGTTAGAAAAGCATAGCGCTCAATTTGAGGTACACGACTATCTAAACGACGTGCCGACCAAGGCACAATTAGTCGAGTTATTGGGGCAACTCGGGATAACACCTTTTGAGCTCATTAGAAAAGGAGAATCGGTGTTTCAAGAGAAATTTCAAAACCGTCAACTGACGGATGAACAATGGATAGATGTGCTTCTAGCACATCCTATTTTGATTGAGCGACCCATCGTGGTAAAGGACGGTGTCGCAGTAATTGGTAGGCCGATTGAAAAAGTCATAGAACTCATTGCTATCAAACCATAGCAATCGCTTAATTTTTTTTTAAGTTATTTCAAATATTGAATATTGAGCTACAAATATCGTCAAAATTTGACCTAATATAGGTTCTAGATATACTGATTGAATAATTATATGCAGATTTATAGCATCAAATGAAAGATGCTACACGCATTTAATATTATATAGCATACTAACAATAAATAATTTTGGTTTGAAAAGAATACTACTTGTACTATTTATTTTGCTCATTGCATTTTTAGTGACAGCCTTTTTTGTGAAAGTCAATAAAAATGAGACTTTGTTGTATAAAATGCAGCAGTGGATGACGTATGATAAGACGGATTGGGAAAATTATGAACACAATAAGAAACTTCTTGCTGCTGTAACAAACGAATCCGCTATGACCGATGTGGTTGCGGCCGCTCCAGAAAATGACTTATATCCAGTGGATACAAATCGCGTATCGCCGGAGTTTAAGGCATTGGAAATCGAAAGAATTAAAAAAGCCGATTTTGAACGATTAGTGGCCACGAAGTTGGCGCCAGACCATGAAGACGCGCAGATCGCATTAATTCATCTCACAGATCGTAAATTGACCGATGTCATTATTAATCAAAAGATCAATATTAAAGTTGGAACCTGTTATCAAAATCCGAACATATCAGGTTATTATCGCTGCGTAAGTTGCATGATTTTACTGTATAATCGAGAGAAGAAAGATTGGGTTGAAGCTCCAAACGGAGAGAATTTTATGAAAAATGCCTATGACTTTTATCAAACGTCGGAAGGAGATATTTGGCATGCACGCGAATTATCCATGCAGATCCCTTATGATTATGCTTTAGTTGCAAAGTATAGCAGGTAAGTTTTTATGCAGTTAATAGCCATAGGATTATGTTGAAATTTTTTAAAGAATTATTAAATGCAGCGAAGCTTGGCGTAAACGAGCCCAAAGAAGCACTCAGTTTAAAAGCTGGAGAGGAACAAAAGGCTGAGAGCACATTGATCGATAGCAACATAATCTTGGGTATTCCTTATGAAGAACAGTTTGGTAACGCACTTGGAGCCGCATTTAGAGTGATTGTTTTTGGGGACTGGTTTACCGTATCCGGAAGTAACGGCGATGACGGGAGCTATCCTCTTCACTTATATCAATTTGGAAATTATCCAAAAATTGATCAATACAGAAATGATTTTATCAGACTGTTAAAAAGTGACTTTGCTATCGCAGATACGGAAAGTTGTCTCGATAGTTTGAGTTCATATTTTAATTTACTTGGCATAAAAAAGAGAGGAACCGCATTGGAGGAAAAAAATGGTCAAATTGATATCGATGTTTGGAACATTTCCAAAGTAGGAGTAGATGCTTTTGCTATTGCTATAATAAGCTATATTACCACATCTGCAACCGACGCTGGGTACCTTTCAAAACCTGTGGCTTTAAATATTCTAAAGAATTTGTCTCAATATGCGAAAAAGCATTTTGGTGATTGGTTTTTATTTGCTGATTATTTTTTAGAAGGAGAGAACCATGTAGGTTTAAATAGCAAAATCAGGAAATCTTATTTGAAAAGATACATCGGATATTTGAGGGAAAAGAAAGGAAGTCCCTGGAATAATATAGCATGGCGTGCAGGAAGCCCGTCTGGAATACTTACACATTTGACTTGGAGATTCCAGCTGAAAAAATATCTTCATATCGAAGAATTTGAAAATCAAGTTAACGCGTATCAAAAAGGTACAGTTGAAAAATGGAATTATTGGATCCCGAATCAAATTGTCATTGACAAAGCAGAAATTGAGGTCTGCTATCGTGTCTGGATACGGAGTATGAACGATTTAGAAGAAAATGAATATTTATTGTACAATGAGATAGAGGCCTTTTCTGAAGATAAGAATCACGCTGGATTTTACCAGATAGAATTGTGCGCAAAATTAAAGTCTTCAAATAGCCGATATTTTACGGCGTTGGATTTGCTTTATCAATTGGAGCAACAAATCGCTCAGAAAGAACTTCGAGACCATGTCTTTTTTGAAGGATTGGATGTAATTGAAAAAGATGAAGAGGGAATTCCGATGTTCTATCTGAGTTGTGGAAGTTAAAATACTAACTGATTCGGCGAATGTACGAATCAGTCAGCTTTATCTACGCAAAGGTTCGGTCGATGGTCCTACTCAATGTTACCCTTATATTTGATTGCATCATTGACATAGAGCACTGATTTCTTGGCATCGTATCGATAGCTATCCTTTTGGTAAATGTCATTATCAACTTTATCTAGGAGAATGTTATTTTTACTGTCATCAGGTAAAAATAATTCTGCCTTTGACTTATCTTCGCTTAGCACAACGAAGGCACTTATAACGGCTTTTCCTTTTTCTACATCAACCGGATTTAAGCGAAAGCCAATAGTAAAGACCTGGATACAGCCCTGCTTGATCTCACTCCATGTTTGTCCTGCCGATACAAGACAGCCGTGCTCATCCTTGCTACCGCCGATTGATGGCGTTTCTCCTTTCACGCTGTCAGTCGCTGAATGTGTGGTTTCATTGTCCCTTTGAGCATTGTTACAAGCGGCTAAAGTAACAAGGCCGGCTACTATACATGCTAATTTTCTCATATGAATCAGGTTTTAAATTTCATGATGTTCATACAATAAATATACCACAGTCAAATATACCACAGTGTTTCATCCTAAATAGATATATTGATGAGACTTCAGACCCTATTATAGAGGAACTATACAGCTCAGTTATTTGCTTATTTTACATGCAGAAAGCTGCCTACTGTTTAGATTAATGAATTATAGTTGGAGTGTTAAAGCTTTACCGCTGATGATGCATATAACGTTCCAACCTTCGTATGCGCTGTTTATTCTTACCATCGACACGGGATGCAACTGCCCATATAGCTGCGGGAATCCAGCCCAGTATGGTCATCTGCAGAATCAAACAGAGGATACCGCTTAGAATCTTTCCGCGCAAAAAGAATGATAACCAAGGAAGTAAAACTGCTATTAATATCATAAATAATAGGTGAATTATAGAATAAAATACAAATCAGCGTATTGATTTATAAAGGTCGAAAATAATATCGACTAAAGCAAATTGGGTTACTTTTTTGCTCTGTTTAAATGCATTAATAGGCAATGCTTAGAGGTTACGTTTTGTCAGAAAAAGTAAATGTTAAGAAAACTTAAAATATACTATTTGATCATTAAATTTTAAAATTTTAGCTTGGAGTGGCACCAATGTTGATATCTTCCTATCGTATAGCGTAGGTGCAGTTAACATAGAATAAATGACGGAAAACATGAGTAGTATTATTGAAAATTTAAACAACAAATATAGTGGATACCTGGAAGATGAAGGAAAATGGCTCAATGAAGGGTTTCAAAATATTTTTATCGATGGCGTGCCGAGTAAAGAAAATCTGAAAACATCAGTTTACCTCATGTTGCCACAAGAGATAAGAGAATACGTCGATCAATTGTTACCGAACGACTGATTGTAAGTCCCCGACGACTTCAGATAATAGGCGATATGGCCCTATTTCATTTGCAAATAACTACAAATTTATTTTAGTTTGAAGATCTTTACGACGTATTAAAATCGTAACTCAAAAAAATAATTTGATTGATAATTCCCATGAGGCCATTTCACTTTCTATTCCAAGCTACATCTTATCTGATTTTTTTATCTGGTATCCTGTATTCCTGTCAACCGAAAAACGGGGATAGGGTGATACTTGAAAAAATGGATAAAACATTCAATGTGTCCAGATTTTATGAACCCAAAATAAAGAGGAGTGAGGAATTGTTGCATGCAGATGTTAAAAATATGGATAAAAAAAGGCTAAAGGAAATCTTTGAAACTGCCATATTTAAAAAGGATACCCTGGCTATTTTCAATTCGGAAGGCAGTCTACCGACAGCATTTTATCTGGAATCTACCGGTGGTTGGGGTACAAGAAAGCTAAAGCCAGTCAAAAATTTTGGATATCGTTATACCACTGTTTCTTACAATGAAGAAAAAGATACCATAGCGCTCTTTAACGGAGTCTCATTTCCTGCCCTAACGATGGCGGAAGATCAAGGTGGTAAATTTGCTTATCTAAATGCGATGAAGAGCTCAAAAAATAAAGATGATTTCGATAAAATTCATCGCTATTTACAAAAAAACTATACAGCACTAAAGCTTCAGAATGATGTCGGCGGCAGTATAGAAGGTTGGGAAAGCGAAGATTTTTATTATTTTTTATTAAAAAAAAATAGACGGGAAGAACAGATTTTCTCATTCGGGGAAGATGAAGATAATGAACCTGCAATCACTGAAATTGTCGATATCCGTTTGGAGATTTACGGTAAAATGTATATCCAAACGATGAGAAAAGAACACGTTTATCTACCAGATTATATCCCTAATGGCAATGAATAGACGTACAAAAGGTTAGACACTCAGTCTTGATAAATCCACTAGTTTTAAATCTATCATCGTTTCTCGATTCGCCAAAGAATACGAACAGTAAAGATTAACAAGAGAAGATAAAGGAAATCAATACCCATAATAAAAAAATAATGATATAACTTTTGTTTTCGACATTTTTTATATATTTGTCGAACAATGACAGGTCAACAGGAAAATATTAGAGAAGAAATTATCCTATCTTCCATGAAAGTGTTTGAAACATATGGATTTGCAAGAGTCTCTATGCAGGATATTTCAAAAGCTTGTGGAAAGGGGCGTAGCACTTTGTATTATTATTTTACCAGTAAAATGGACGTGTTCGATGCAATTGCGGAGTACCTGTGTCAACAAGTATTTCAGGTTGCGAGTCAAACATATCATAGAGATGCTACATTGGAAGATAACCTAGTTGGTTTTTTACAGGCAAAATTGCGTCAAATTAACGTAATCACTAAGCGTTTTCATCTCGCATTTGAAGATATGAAGTCAGATCCAGCTTTGATGGTTTCAAAAACGCGTTACATGTTGGATGACGAAATCAAGCTGATCCGTGAAATGATTGAATTAGCCATTAAGAAAGAGGAGATTCAGCCACTTGGCGAAAATGACATCTTATTCTTATCGGAAATGTTAGTGACCACATCGCGTTGTTTTGAGCAGGAAGTTTTACTCTTTGATCGTTTTCCAGATTTTGAAGCCCGACTTTCTTGGCTAACAAGTATCTGCGTCAAGGGGCTTCGCTAATAGTTTTACAGTAAGGAAAATTTTTTGGATAGTAAGGAATATACCTGCTGTTTTTTTGTTTTCTGATTCGACATAAATACAAAATATGTCTATATTAATTTTTAAACTCTTTTAATAAAAAACATATATGGGGAAAAGTACTGTGGCATTAAATGCAAAAGTGGGCAAGTCGGTAAAGAGTGTTGCATCAGAAAGGTGCATTTTGATTATGGTGGAGGGAGAGCAAGCCGGCCGTACTGAGATTATGGGACTGTTGGATCCAGATATAGATTGTTATTTATTAATCAACAGTGATGTAGAGCGGTTGGATGGGCTTGCTCTTGCGCTGGAAAATGAAAATAAAAAAGTTCGACTAGCCCGGGACATTGAAGAACTAAAGCAGATGCACTTTTTGAGCCATCACCTACAACAAATTGCCGTTAAAATTTTGAAATAATCTAAATATGTATAAAGTAGTTTATTCGTTGTCTCGCAAGCTAAAATGGAGAGCCAGCGAGATTTATCATTTTCTCTATCAGAGTTTCCCTGAGATAAAAAATATTGATCTCATGTTGGATGACCAACAATTTCTGCTTGTCCTTCGGATGAGTAGCCGACTAGAATTCTCTATTCTGAATATATGTCAGCAGCAAGGTTTGGCAATGCAGTTTGTACAAGTAGAGGATACTGATTAGTGCATTTGGTTTATAACACTTCGTATATTTAAAGTGCTTTTTAACCCAGTATGTGATGAGCTATAAAGAAATTGCAATTTGAGCCTTCGAATAATGCTAATTTAAAAGTTACTATTTACTTTTACTGTAATTCCTTCAAAACATTTTTCACATCCAGTGGTTATTTTTATCGCGTGGATGGACTTAGGAGCTATGGGGATTTTAGGCATTTATTCAAAAATAATATAACGATTTTATCAAGTATGAGTACATTTTCAATTAAAGCGTTTGGCACAAGCGCACCAGCTGCCGAGCTGCAACAGATGGCTATTGAACGGCGTGAAGTCACTGGAAAAGATGTCGAGATTGATATCTTATTTTGTGGTGTTTGTCATTCTGACTTACATACAGCGCGAAACGAGTGGGGTGGGACTGTTTACCCAAATGTACCCGGCCATGAAATTGTAGGACGAATCACTAAAGTTGGGGATGCTGTAACCAAGTTTAAAGTCGGCGATTTAGCCGGCGTAGGTTGTATGGTAGATAGTTGTCGCGAATGTGAAAGTTGCAAAGAAGGGCTGGAACAATATTGTGAAAATGGAAATATCCAAACATACAATGGACACGATAAACACCTCAATAAACAGACGTTTGGTGGTTATTCCGAACGCATAGTGGTGGATGAGGGTTTTGTGCTTCATATCCCTGCAAATTTGGACCTCGCAGCAACAGCTCCTTTATTGTGTGCCGGAATTACTACCTATTCCCCGTTGAGACATTGGAATGTGGGACCAGGACAAAAAGTTGGTATAGTTGGTATTGGCGGTTTGGGCCATATGGGTGTCAAAATAGCCAAAGCAATGGGCGCTCAAGTGGTTGTGATTACAACTTCTGTTTCGAAAGTCGACGATGCTAAACGGTTAGGTGCTGATGAAGTCATCTTATCAACCGATGCAGAACAAATGAAAGAGCATGCGGGAACATTACATTTCATTTTAGACTGCGTTTCGGCACAGCATGACATCAATGCCTATTTAAGTTTATTGAAGCGGGACGGTTCACTGACCCTTGTCGGTGCTCCAGAACATCCATTACCCGTCGCTCCGTTTAGTCTGATTCCAACGCGTAAAAGTTTTTCAGGCTCGATGATCGGTGGAATTGCAGAAACGCAGGAGATGCTTGATTTTTGCGGTAAGCACAATATTACATCCGATATCGAGCTAATTAAAATGCAGGATATCAATCATGCCTACGACAGGTTACTGAAAAGTGATGTTAAATATAGGTTTGTTATCGATATGGCAAGTTTGAAAAACTAATCCAATATAATTTTTCAACCCTGAACCATCAGGCATCATATCTATTACTCTTGATGGTTTAGTTTGTATAGCATTAATGATGACTAATTGCTGCACTGACCATTTGTGCCGAAGAGTTGTTAGCTAAGATTAGGGAATGGAAAATTCGTCATTTTATGGAAAAAATTAAAGTTACTATATTTTGGTTTCGGCGGGACTTACGCTTAGACGATAATAGCGGTCTTGCTCGCGCGCTGACGATTGGAATCCCTGTATTGCCCATATTCATATTTGATGAGGAAATTTTGGAGCAATTGGAAGATAAACGGGACCGTAGGCTTCATTACATTCATCAAGCGCTAACGCATATCAATGCTGTACTGCAAGAAAGTGGTGCCTCGTTAAATACATTTTACGGTAAACCTATCAATATTTTTAAAAACCTAGCTGAAAAATTTGACATCCAGGGAGTTTATTGTAATCGAGATTATGAGCCGAAGGCAATTCGTAGGGACAAGGAAATTTTCGAATATTGCAAATCGATTGAAATTCCTTTCAAAGCTATAAAAGATCAGGTAATTTTTGATAAGGGAGACATTTTAAAGAATGATGGAACGCCATATACGGTTTATACACCGTATGCAAAAAAATGGCGGGAGAAATTGAGCCCCGACGATTATCGTTCCTATACTTATGGAACGGAATTTTTCTTTCAGCAAAAACAGCAGCGAATCATTCCGTTAAAACAGATGGGTTTCTTAGAAACAGACCTCATTTTTGAAGAACCGCATCTAGATGCCAGTATCATAGACCATTACGATGAAACACGCGATTATCCAGCTTTAACGGGTACCACCAAATTGGGGATAGCACTTCGTTTTGGAACCATCAGTGTTCGTAAATGTGTTGCATTTGCGTTAAAACATAATGCAACATGGTTATCTGAGTTGATCTGGCGTGAATTTTTTATGCAGATACTTTATCACTATCCCCATGTCGTTACCGAATCCTTTAGAAAGCAATACGACACTATACCATGGCGGAATGATGAAGAGGAATTTCTGCAATGGTGCAAGGGAGAGACCGGATATCCCATGGTCGATGCAGGCATGCGACAATTGAATACTTCAGGCTATATGCACAATCGTGTACGAATGGTCGTGGCAAGTTTTCTTTGCAAGCATTTATTGGTCGACTGGAGGTGGGGGGAGGCTTACTTCGCTCAAAAGCTAAATGATTATGACCTGTCTGCCAACAATGGCAACTGGCAGTGGGCCGCTGGGAGTGGCTGTGATGCTGCACCTTATTTTCGGGTTTTCAATCCGGCTCTGCAAGCGGAAAAGTTTGATAAAAATCAGGAATATATAAAAAAGTGGGTACCGGAATTAGGTACTGCAGATTATTGCCAGCCTATGGTAGATCACCAAATGGCTCGCGATCGAGCAATAAAAACCTATTCAACGGCTTTGAAATAAAAATGCCAATGTCTGCCTAGAACGTCAGGTTTTACTAACTGGCAAACAGGGATAGACATTGGCTATTTGTGAATTTACTAATCTAAGAATTCATCAACAAAAGCGTCAAACACCTGTGGATTTTCGGCTTGAACCCAGTGACCTGCATTAGGTATTGTTTTAAACTCAGCATTTGGAAATTGTTCCTTGATCTTTGCCTTATCTTCCGGTAATATATATCTTGATTTCTCGCCCGCTAAAAATAAAGTGGGGCCGCTATATATCCCTGATTTTACCCCTACTGTTATAAATTCAGTATATTTATTTTTTAAAACATCCAAGTTAAATCGCCAATCTAATTTTCGATCTGCTCTGATATATACATTTTTTAATAAAAATTGGATAACACCAGGGTCGTTTAAATAGTGCTCAATCTTATCTTGTACATCCTTTCTAGTTTCTAACGTCGTGATAGCTACAGCAGACAATGCATCGAAGATATCTTCATGATGTGGAGGATAAGCTTTGGGAGCTATATCAGCGATAATCAGTTTTTCAATTTTTTCTGGATGGTCGATAGCAAATTGCATTGCCACTTTTCCACCCAAAGAGTGCCCCAGAAGTGCTATTTTATCTGTTCCGATGGACCCTAGATAAGTAAGAAGGTCGTCTACCATCACTTCTATTGACATTTCGTCACTGTGAAAGCTACGGCCATGGTTACGTAGATCGAGTAAATGTACCTGTCTTTTCTCCCCGAAACTACGGCCAAAGGATCCCCAGTTATCTGCCATTCCGAATAGACCGTGCAGCACAATTAATGGCGTTCCACCATTATTTGCACCATATATTTTACTGTGTTGTAGTTCTTTCAATGTCATGATAGCTCCAATTTCAAATTTTCATTTGTATGCGATGAGTATATGTAGCGAAGTTAGCTTTTGTTGCTGAATTTTTGAACCAAATTATGTAAAACATTTATCCCTTTAGAAGTTCATTCCATGTTATTATCATTGCCACTTTTCGTCAGATTTCGCAGGGCATTACTGGCTATATATTCTTTGCCGCTCAGCGAAGCAAAAGGTTGATTGTTTACAATGGGAATAAATTTTTATTAAAAGTGATTTTCATCACTTTTTTCTTGAAAAGTAAAATCTATCTTTACTACAGTAGCACTTAAAAGGATATTATTGAACTTGCTATTAATAAATTTAGCCATAAAAAATATATTATTTGGGGGTTTTCTCTTACGAGAGGCCCCTAATTTTTTTTACCATCGCTCAGGTTAAGTGGAGTGTTTATACACTTTTTCATAGGCTAAATTCTTGGTTTAAAAAAATGCCCCATTTTAGTCGCTTTCAATAAATTATTCAAAATGGTTGAAGAATATCTAGCTATTGAAAACTAAAAAATTGCATTTTCTGCAGTTAATATAATAGGGGAGCCATCAGTAATCAGAATCGTGTGTTCATGCTGAGCCATGAAACCGCCCTTATCGCCAACCATAGTCCAGCCGTCACTGAGTTCAGTCGCGTAAGTTGATGCTGTTGAGATAAAAGTTTCAATAGCAACCACAGTGTTTTTACGAAACCTGCGTTGGTCGAAGCGATTTTTATAATTCAGCAATTCATCAGGCTCTTCGTGCAGACTTTTTCCTACACCATGTCCACCAAGATTTTTGATAACTTTATACCCCCTTTTTTTAGCTTCAGTTTCAATAAGATGCCCAATGTCTGCTATTTTTACGCCACCACGGATGTTACTGATTGCTTTTAGAAGAATTTCTTTGGACGCTGTTACCAATTTTTCATGTTGATGAATATCTTTTCCGATAACAAAGGAACATCCATTATCAGCCCAATAGCCATCGAGCTCTGCAGATACATCAATATTGATCAAGTCCCCCTCTTGCAGTATCCTTTCTGCATGCGGTATTCCGTGACAAAATTCGTTGTTTACACTAATACAGGTATAGCCAGGAAATCCATACGTGAGTGCTGGAGCAGAATTTGCACCCATACTTTGTAATATTTCGGCTCCATATTCGTCAAGCTCTTTCGTAGACATTCCCACTTGAGCATATTGTATCATGGATTTTAACGTCTTTGCAACAGCATTGCTAGCTTTTTGCATGCCTGTTAATTCGGTTTCATTCGTTATGGACATCGCTAATATTTATTGTGAAGCATGTAAGATCTGTTCCCAGACCATGTGGTTCTATTGGAATATAAACCGATATAAAATTCTTAATTTAATTCGATTAAAACAGCGATTTAATTCCGATTAAAAGCAAATATACGACATTTTAACAACTAAGGTTACGGAGGACGGATGGTAAAGCATTTTTAACAATGTGAACAGTTTGATCCCTGAAATTTGATGTTTAGACATTTGATTTTTTATGTATCTTTACATAACTTTAATGAGTTGCTATAGATCATTTAAATTGGAAAAAATGGCTTTGTTAGATAATCTGGAGTGGCGCTATGCCACAAAAAAATACGATCCTTCGAAAAAGGTCGCTCAACAAGATGTAGACAAGATTTTGGAAGCTGCACGAATGGCACCCAGTTCCTCGGGGCTTCAGCAGTTTCGTGTAATCGTGATTAAAAATCAGGAATTAAAAGAAAAAATAGTACCCATAGCCTGGGGGCAACAGATTGTTGCTGATAGTTCGCATTTGCTGGTATTTGCAGGATGGGATAAATATACTGACGAGCGAATTGACAGCACTTTTGACCAAATGAATGCATCACGTGGTTTGCCACTTGATACAACAGATGAATATAAGAATAACTTAAAAGCACAATTGGCGACTTTTACCGAAGAGCAGCAGGCTGCGCATGCAGCAAAACAAGCCTACATTGCTTTTGGGTTGGCAATTGCGCAAGCAGCAGAACTAGGTATTGATGCAACACCAATGGAAGGTTTTTCAAATGTGGAGTTAGATCAATTGCTAGGATTGGACAAACTTGGGTTGAAGAGCGCGACCATGCTCCCTTTGGGATATCGTATGGAAGGGGAAGACTGGTTGTTGAAATTGAAAAAGTTTAGACTTCCAAAAGAAGAATTTTTAATCGAGCTCGCCTAGGCAGTCGCGTTATCATACTGAAAAGCGTTTCAATTAATTTTTGAAACGCTTTTTTTTGCTATAAATGCTATTGAAATTGATGAGCAATGCCATCGATTAAACACCTGTGTATTTGTGGTTGAACCGGCTACGGCTTTCCGCCCAATCAATCCATAGAATAATGAAAAAAATTCAATCACAAGTGCAGCCTATGTTTACATGTGTATACATATATATACACCTCTGCCTATTTTTTGTAATTATACAAAAAATCTTACTTTAGCATAAGCAATCTAAATGATGAATTTAAAAATTGACCATAAGAGTCCTGTACCGTTGCATATTCAAGCAGAAAGTTTACTGCGGGATCTTATTAGACAGCCGGAGTATATGGAGGGTAAATTATTGCCCAATGAAATTGAATTGGCAAAAAGATTGGCTATCTCCCGTTCTACGTTGCGTTTAGCGATCAATAAACTTGTTTATGAGGAGCTGTTAATTAGAAAAAAGGGGGTAGGAACAAAAGTGGCTAAACCCAAATTCAGTTCGAAGTCCAAAAACTGGTTGAGTTTTTCACAAGAAATGAAAAATCGTGGGATTGAAGTAAAGAATTTTGAATTACACGTTAGCTGGGTGGTACCTGATCAAGCAATTTTAAGATTTTTTGCACTCGACGAAAATCAAAAATTATTAAAATTAGAGCGCTTAAGAGGGAAGAAAGACGATCCATTTGTCTATTTTATTTCTTATTTCCATCCGCGAATAGGACTAAGCGGTGATGAAGATTTCAAACGATCACTATATGAAATTTTGGAAGCCGATTATCACGTGGTAGCAGATCTATCCCAGGAGGAGTTGGATGCTATGCCAGCAAGCAAATTTATAGCAGATAAATTGGAAATCAATGTAGGCGACCCAATCCTCTCCCGTAAGCGTTTCGTATTTGACCAGTCTGGAGAACCCATTGAGTACAATTTAGGTTTTTACCGCGCCGAAAGCTTTACCTACACTGTGGAAAGTAGGAGAGATTATTAAGGATGCGTTGTTTTTTCTCTTCCCCTACTGTATAGTATGTTTATACATAGTTTATTTTTTGTAAGTTTACTGGGGAACCTAATTGAGAAAAATGATAAAACATATTATTTGTTATTTTTGTATTTTAATTACCGGTATGGCAACTGCTTTTGCTCAGCAAAAGGAAGATTTGACCGCCTTTGTAAACCCTAATATTGGATCAGTCCATAGTCGTTATTTCTTTTATACACCGGCAGCAGTACCTTTTGGAATGGCTAAGCTCGCTCCGAGCACAAATGGAAGTTATGGAAACAAGTCGGGCTGGGAGGCTGTGGGCTATGACGATAGACATACATCGATAGAAGGATTTGCGAATTTTCACGAATTCCAAATTGGAGGAGTGGTATTTGCGGCATCTGTTGGAAAATTGAAAACGACGCCTGGTAAACTTGATCTTCCCAAAAGTGGTTACCGTTCCACTTTTGATAAGAAGGATGAATTTGCGACAGCGGGCTATTATCGTGTCAAGCTGAAGGATTATGATATACTTGCGGAGCTCACAGCGACAAAGCGGGTTGGTTTTCATCGGTATACTTTCCCAAAGACTAACGAAGCCAACATTATTTTCGATATTGGCCATGTTATGGGGGAAAGTGGGCCAGTCGTGGATGCTGAGGTCAATTACGACAAACAACACGTGTGGGGCTATGTAGTCACCAATCCTGTATACGTACAAAAATATCAGCAGGGCGCAACAGTCAAAATGTTTTTCTTTGCGCAAATAAGCAAAAAGCCGAAATCTTTTGGAACATTTAGAGACTCAATCACTTTTGAGCAACATACGAGCATAAAAGGGCAGGGAACTGGACTCTTCCTGAAATTTGATACTCAAGCAGGGGAATCCATCGAAATCAAGACCGGTCTGTCTTATACCTCTGTAGAAAATGCCCAGTTGAATTTGTTGAAAGAAGGAAAAGGACTGTCCTTTGATACAATGAAGAATAATGCCTTGCAAACCTGGAATAGTGAACTGGGAAGAATTTTGGTGGAAGGGGGCAAAGCGGACGACCGCCTTAAATTTTATACCGGATTATACCATGCCTTGCTTGGTCGAGGACTTGCCAGTGATGTAAACGGAGCTTATCCCAAAAATGATGGCTCAGTAGGGCATATAGCATTAGATAAACATGGATTGCCGATTCACCATCACTATAATACCGACGCGATATGGGGTGCATTTTGGAATTTGACGCAATTGTGGTCTATTGCCTATCCAGACTATTATAATGATTGGGTGCAGAGTCAATTGTTGGTCTATCGCGATGCGGGTTGGTTAGGGGATGGCATCGCCAATAGCAAATATGTTTCGGGTGTAGGAACCAACTTTACGGGGTTGGCAATTGCAGCGGCCTATAATGTGGGTATTCGTGACTATGATGTGAATCTTGCTTATGCTGCGGTGCGCAAAAATGAATTGGAAGCGAAGGACCGTCTGCCAGGAGCAGGTAAGTTAGATCTCGGAGTCTTTGTCCGTAAAGGCTATTCGCCCTATATTGAAGACAATAGTGTGAGTCCGGAATTAATGACTAGCGGCTCTCCGTTTGGCGCCTCCCACACATTGGAATATGCTTTTTCAGCCGGAGCCGCCGCACAATTTGCAAAATCGTTGGGGCACCAAAAAGATTATGTTAAATTTCAGGAATTATCTGGCGGGTGGCGCACGCTTTACGATGCCACAACGAAGTTTATGCGCCCAAAGGATAGTGTAGGGAAATTTATATCAAACTTTAACCCTTATGCATCATGGCGTGGATTTCAGGAAGGAAATGCTTGGCAATATACGTTTTACGTTCCGCATGTTCCACAAGAATTGGTTAAGTTGGTAGGAAAGGATTTATTCAACCGACGATTAGATAGTATCTTTACGGTGTCACAGAAGAACGTTTTTGGAGGGGGCACCCATATTGATGCTTTTGCTGGAATTGAAAGTCTCTATAATCATGGTAATCAACCGAACCTGCATATCTCTTGGCTGTTCTATTTTTCTGGTAGACCTGACCTAAGTCAGAAATGGGTTCGGGCAATTTGCAATGAATTTTATGGTACGGATGCCCTACACGGCTATGGCTATGGACAGGATGAAGACCAAGGCCAGCTCGGAGCTTGGTATGTCTTATCCAGTATAGGGCTATTTGATGTACGGAGCTTAACCACCGAACAGCCAGCGTTTCAGATTGGCGCACCTCTGTTCGATCGGGTAACGATACAATTACCGGAGAAATTACGAAAAAATAAATTTATAATTCAGGTGACTAAAGAGCAGCCCAATAGTTATATTCTGGATCAGGTTCGGTGGAATAATCGCCCTTGGAAAGGTTGGCAACTTCCTTTTGAACGTCTGGTGGAAGGTGGGATTTTAGACCTCAAGTTGAAAGGCAACTAAATTTAAACAATAAAAAAAATAGCCCCATTCGGGGCTATTTTCAGGTAGGTTGGTTTGTTGATTGCCTACGCGATTTCGGCAATAAAATTGCCATCTTGATCCAAATCTGCCTTATGAGCTGCAATTTGTTGAAGATTAATATGACCGATTACATATTTGAAATCTGATGCGTAATATCGTTCTGTGATTTCACTGAAGTTTAACTTTTCAATCAGTGCATCGTCAGCATATCTCAAATAGACTTTGATTAAATAATCTTGACTATAACTTAATGTGCTGGATTCTAAGTGTTTTTTATATTCATAACGGTATCCATAACGAAGGGCAGCAATATCTGACAATACAGCAGAACCAGTTGGATGACCACCCGCCCCTTTACCGTAGAAAAACTGTTCGTCTGCAAATGCCGCTTTAACCAATACACCGTTGTTTTCATTTTCCACATTATAGAGCATGCTGTCTTTACCTATCAGACGTGGTAATACATAAAGTACAACCTTGTCGCCGTCAATCTCTTTTGCGGTAGGTATCAATTTGATCTTGAAATTTTTCTCTTTTGCAAAACGAATATCTTGTTGCCCCAGTTTGTCTATACCAATATTAAAGACATCGTCTGGTTTGACATAGATTCCATACGCGTGTGAAGCAACAATACATACTTTAAATTTGGGGTCAAATCCACCTACATCCAAGGTTGGATCTGTTTCTGCAAATCCGAGTTCCTGTGCTTTCTTCAAAGCATCTGCATAGTGCTGGTTTTCGTTGAAAACTTTAGATAGAATATAGTTGGAAGATCCATTAAAAATGCCACTAACAGAGTGGAGTAATTCATTATCATAATACTCTTCTAAATTCCGGATAATGGGAATACTTCCACAAACAGCACCTTCATACAATAAGCTTGTGCCATATTCATGCTGGATATCGACCAGTTCCTCCAAATGGCTCGCAATCATTTTTTTATTGGCTGAAACTACATTTTTTCCCGATTTCAGTGCGCGAACAGTTAGTTGGTAAGCTGCTTCGGCATCATCAATCAGTTCGACAACAGTATTAATTTCTGGATCACCTAAAATTGCCTCCGCATCAGTAGAAAACAGCTCAGCTGGTAGCGAGCGTTTTTTATTACCGTTTTTAATCACGAACTTCTTGATTTCCAGATTAAGATTTTTGGTTTTGATAATATCATAAAGACCTTGGCCTACAACACCAAATCCAAACATCCCTATTGTTAATTTATTGCTCATATCTCTTCTTATATTCTCTTATTATATTGTTCAATCTATTATACTAATTCAGGAACACATGCTTTCTCCGCTCTCAGAAAGTGGCTAATAGTTTCCGTTAGTTTTGTTGTTTCGATTAAAAAGCCGTCATGACCATAGGTTGATTCAATCTCTTCGTAACGAGCATTGGGAATATGCTGTGCTATGAATTGTTGCTCTTGTGGAGGAAACAATAAATCTGTATTGACACTTAATACCAATGTTGGACAGCTAATGCTTGCTAATGCAGATTCAATAGACAATCTACCGCGCCCCAAATTGTGGCTATCCATTGCTTTAGTCAGGAAATAATAGCTGTAAGCATTGTAGCGGTTTACTAATTTTTCCCCCTGATAGTTTTGATAAGATGAAGCTTTGTAGTCGCCTAGCTTATTATTATCATTTTCGCTCTGCGTATTACTATAGGTTGTATAATTACGGTACGACAGCAATGCCATTGAACGTGCCACCTTTAGTCCCTTAGCACCGCCATCAGGATGGTTGGCATAAAAGGTGCGGTCGGTTGTAATGGCAAGGCGTTGGCTCTCATTGAATGCAATACCCCATGGTGAATGAACAGCATTTGTGCCAACGACGATTAAATGATCGATTGCGATTGTGTTGGACGCGGCCCATTCCAATGCCTGCTGCCCCCCTAATGAGCCCCCGATCAGAACGTTAATACGCCTGATTTCCAGATGGTCAGCAAGAAATTGGTGTGCACAGGCCAAATCTTTTACCGTAAACTCCGGAAATGATAGATAATAGGGGTGCCCAGTGGATGGGTTAATAGACAATGGGTTGCTACTGCTATAGGCCGACCCAATGACGTTGGCGCAGATGATATAATAGTCGCTCGGGTCAAATAAGTCATCGGTTCCAAAAAGGCCCGGCCACCAATCCAAGACGTTTGCATTGGCCGTTAGGGCATGACATACCCAGATCACATTGCTGCGATCTGGATTAAGTTTGCCAAACGTCTCATAACTGATTTGTAAATCAGTAAGCTCTCGTCCATTTTCAAATACAAAAGGCTTCGGGTGCAGATAAATATGCTTACTCATTTTACATTTAAATTTTATAGCCGACTAAAGTCTAATTAGTTGATTTTATCAAAAGCTTGTTGTAAATCTGCTTTGATGTCATCAATATGTTCTATTCCCACTGACAGGCGCAATAGTCCTTTGAACACACCCGCATGCGCTTGATCTTCGTCACTCAATTGTTGGTGGGTCGTTGCGGCTGGATGAATAATCAGCGATTTAGTATCGCCTACGTTAGCTAAATGACTGATTAATTCTAAACTGTCGATAAAGTCATTGGCTTTCTGGGCTGCGTCGCCCTTTAGCTGGAAAGAAAGCACTGCGCCGTACCCATTTTTAAGATATTTTTGCGCATTAGCGAAGCTTGGAGAGCTTTTTAATCCTGGATAATTTACCTTTTCTACCTGAGGGTGGGCCTCAAGCCATCTAGCGATTTCCAACGTGTTGTCGACATGCCGTTGTACACGTAAAGACAATGTTTCAAGGCCTTGTAACAACAAGAATGAATTGAAAGGAGAGAGTGCTGGTCCAAAATCTCTCAATCCCTCTACACGCGCGCGAATTGCAAATTGTATATTGCCAAATGGGCCATTTTCACCAAAAACATCTGAAAAGACCAATCCGTGATAGCCCTCAGATGGTTCAGAAAATTGTGGGTACTTCCCATTTCCCCAGTTATAGTTACCTCCATCAACGATGACGCCGCCAATGCTTGTTCCATGCCCACCAATCCATTTCGTTGCCGATTCAACGACCACATTTGCGCCATACTCTAAAGGTTTAAATAAATAACCCCCAGCTCCAAATGTGTTGTCAACAATTAATGGCAAATCGTATTTTTTGGCTACAGCGGCAATTTTTTCAAAATCAGGAATATTGAAGCTTGGGTTCCCTATTGTTTCGACATAGATTGCCTTAGTTTTATCGTCAATGAGCGCTTCTATTTTATCAGCTTCAGCATCGGTGGCAAAACGAGCTTCAATACCTAGCCGTTTAAATGCAACTTTGAATTGATTGAATGTACCTCCATATAAGTTGGACCCTGCAACGAAATTGTCGCCGCTTTCAAGGATATTATTTAATGCAATAAACTGCGCAGCCTGACCAGATGCAACTGCGACTGCGGCAACACCACCTTCTAAAGCTGCAATCCGTTGTTCAAATACATCCGTAGTTGGATTCATGATCCGGGTATAAATGTTTCCAAACTGTTTTAATGCGAATAGATTGGCCCCATGTTCTGCATTTTCAAAGACAAAAGATGTTGTTTGATATATAGGAACTGCTCTGGATCCTGTGGTAGGATCAGCGACTTGGCCAGCATGAACCTGTAGTGTTTCGAATTTCAAATTTTTGTTAGAAGACATAATAGATCAGATTTTAAGGTTTCAAAAAAGAATTTGTAAAGGTAAAAGAGAAGCATACACACCTACTTGGAAGGTCTGTCAAATCGTTATCCAAGAAAAAGGAAATGATTTTTAACAAGCAGGGAAGTGTGTATGCATACGCATTCGCATCGATACTTTTTTACGATGTAGTACACTTTTGCTGTTCGCAAGGTTCAGTTGTATTGAACCTGAATTTTTAATAGATTTCAGTAATTTAATAAGCATTGTCTTATATCATTTATATGCTCCAAAACGATATTATTTTGGACAGGAATTGGCACCTTTTCAAGCAAATTGAAGGTTGCCAGTGGGTCATTGAGCCAGTCTCTCGCCACTTCTTTATAAATCAAGACCTACTGATTAAGGAAGGTGTTGATTAGAAATCTTCTTTCGAAGACGACACAAATATAAACTTCTTTTTTATTAAAGCAAAAGAAATACGTTTTTTTTACTTAAAAGAGCGTTACTTCGGGAGCTGTAATCGCATATTTGTTATTCAATATTGATACATAAATACATAGCTTGCCTTTATGGTTTTCTTAAGTTGATATTTTCTGCCAGCTGATCTAAGTCGGTTAAAAGGGGTTTTAAAGCATCAATTCTGCAGTGGATACCCTGTTGTATGTCGTGATTCGCTTTTCTTCCTAACGATATGGAGAGACCAACCAAATGCGAATTGATGCGATAGGAGAGTGCTTGAAAATGATGGATATGGGACCAGTCTACCCACTTGTGTTCAGGTTCCTTCTTCATTTGATTGATCGCATCGGAAAAGAGAGCCATGGCAGTCTGTGCTTTTTTCCGAGCCAGTCGAATGTCGAACGAACTTTGCAGATCATCAGATAGGCGTTTGTTGATAATTTGAAAATAATGGTGGTTGTATAATGCGACCTCTTTTGCCAAGTGGACCATGCTCGTGCTTTGGCGTACGGGTATCAAAAAATAGCCCGCTATTGCCAGCAGCGCACCAACTAAAGTAAAAATTATTCTACTGCCTAAAATGATATTAATATTTCCTTCAAATAAGTTTAATGCGATGACTATGCCCAGCGTAATAAAGATCACACTGACCATATAATTTGATCGGTTGAATAGGAAGAATCCAAATAATCCAATAGCGGCAATTAGAAGAAGAACGGGCAGAAAGTCAATGGAGACCAAACAGAGTATTCCGACGGCAATTCCCGAAAATGTACCTAGTATGCGTTCTATATTGCGTGTTTTGGTCATTGAAAATGCAGGTCTCGCAACGATGGCAATAGTGAGTAAGATCCAATAAGTATATTTAAAATCCAAGAAAGAAATACCGATCAATGCGCCTGTTCCGAAGAGAACGGCCATCCGGAGTGCAAAACGGAAAATTGGATTATGGAGATTGAGTCTGCTCTTGATATCACTTAAATTACGCAAAGGGCGATTGATAAATTGCTGATACTCATTGGTGTCAATTTTGTTTTTGATTTCTTGATTTTGATAAAAAGCAACTTGAATCCGTTTGAGAACTTCAATAATAGCTTCAATATTACGGATGATGGAAGCGAGAATACCATCTGCTGGGGCAGTCTGTTGTTCTTGAATCTCCTTTAGATCCAACAACAGCGCATTGATTTTACTGTGGTTATCGTAGAGCTGCTCTGCATAGCGAAACCTTTTATTAGGCTGCGAAAAACTATCGATTTCCAAGGCCAGTAATGTTATGCTACGACGAATTATGGGAAGGCTACAGGTATCCAGCAAATTTTTTCGAATGGCATCATAGTCATGATCCAATGCAATAATTAATTCGTGTAAATCAATTAATCCATAGACCTGACTAAGCCAATAGTTGCTTTTGTGCCAGCGTTGGCTTATGATTTTTTCTTCCCTGAATAAGAGGGATCTGATTTGCTCCTGTTGTTCACTGATCTGACCATAAATTTTTCCGACGCGGCTGTAAGTCAAGTCCAGCGGAATATCCGGATCGTAAGATTCAGAACGTATCAATAGAAATTGAGATAAACCGTGAAACCCATTGGCCATGGCGTGTTTTAAAGAGCGATAGGGTTGTATGTAAGCCTGCAATAGACTAAAGAAATAATAGATGCTGGCGCCTGCAGTAATTTGTAAGCTCACTGAAAGCGGATGCTGAGGGGCCATGCCGATGACAAAGCTCATCAGAATCAATGTCATGTTCCCAATTGCGGCATAACGGGGGCCTAAAACCCCGTAAAAAGTGCAGATAAAGCCTGCGGAACTCAATAAAATAACCAGCGGCCAATGATAAGGAAAAAGAAAGGCTGTAAGAATCGAAGCAATAAAGAAAGTGGGAATACAAACAAGAGCGGAAGAAAATTTATCTTTCCGATTACCTGGAGGATCGGTTAATGTAGTCAATAATGATCCCACCCCAATACCTATGGCTGCGTTTGCTGTCGCACCCAACAGATAGATCGCCAAACTCGGCAAAATGCTGATAGATACATTGCGCAAAGCATCGCCAGTATGTTCTCCCTGGATGAATCGGATAATATGGATATAAAAAAGGTAGAATCTTTTCTTTAATGATTCAATGCTCATCAATCAGTTTACTAATTTTCGGTGTAAAAATACAAATATTATGCTTAATATTTGTATTGTACATTTTATTTGTTTTGAATTTTGTTTATTTTTTGAATTTTTATTTTGATTCGATGTGCTTTTCTTGCGCTGTGCTTCTTGGAGATTCAAGATTAGCTGGGATGATTTTACCGGCTTTAGCATCGATCAGTGAAGGATATGGTTTACCGATGTTATTTGGCTGTCTACCGAGTGAATCGGACGATCTATCTATTTCTACTAGTCAATGTGTAATGAATATACGAGGTTTGTTGTCATTATTATGAAGTTGACTATCTAATCGATAGCCTAAAGAAACTACATTATGAAACCACAAAAAATTAAATTGCTTTTATTTTCACTTTTTTTAGTCCTGATTTCTATTGCCGGACCCGTTTCAGCACAGTCTGACGGGGGAAGATTACATACAGTCGTTGTTGGACAAGACAACCAGCCTATTGTGGCTGCAAATATTTCACTATTTCGGAAGCCCAATGATATCTTGTTAAAGGGAACTTTATCCAACGAAAATGGAGAAATTGTGTTGTCTGCGATCCCCGAGGGCAAGTATAGCCTACGTGTGTCCACGGTAGGGTATGCTGTTTATCATTCTGCTGAAATGGTCGTAAATACGGGAGATCTCAAGATGCTGGATACGATTCGTTTACAGGTGGAAAGTAAAGTGTTGAGTGAGGCGCAGGTGATCGTTAAGAAGCCATTGATTGAAAGTCATCTCGATAAAGTTGTCCTCAATGTCGAAAACAGTATTTTGGCAACAGGGAATAACGCATTGGAGCTCCTGCAAAAGGTTCCAGGAGTAACTTTAGATAACAAAAAGATCAATCTGCGTGGAAAAAGTAATGTGATTATCATGATTGATGGTAAGCCTACTTATCTTTCTGCGGATGAAGTGTCGCGATTATTGGAAAATACAGCTTCCAATGCAATAGCGTCGATCGAGGTGCTCACCAATCCACCCGCAAAATACGATGCCGCAGGGAATGCAGGAATTATTAATATTAAGACAAAGAAGAATACGCAATTTGGAAGTAATGTTAGTTTAAACCTCAATTTAGGGCAAGGTAAATATACAAAGGGGGATGGTGGCTTTCTAATAAACCACCGTAACAATTGGGTGAACTTATTTTCTTCTTATAACTACGCAACTGCCTTAGGATTTAATGATTTAGATATCGATAGAGCTGTAGATACCAAAACCGGGACGACTTTTTTTAATTCGGATTCTTATTCGAAATTCCGTTATCGAGGCCATAATTTTAAATTTGCGGCAGATTTTAACCTAGGGAAAGAGGAGGTCATTGGATTTGTGGTTAACGGTAATGTAAGTAATGGCCATTCAACACGCGCGGGAAGTAATCTGATCGCCTCTCAAAAAGGTATGCTTGATTCGATTGTATTAGGAAGCAATTTGTCAGATTTTAAATACCATTACCTCACTTATAATCTTAACTACAAAAAGACATTTGATACTTTAGGGACTGAATTGACCATTAATGGAGATTATTCATATTCGAAAAATAATGACAATAGCACCGTTGGAAACCGTTTTCTGGACGCAAATTGGGAGGAATTTAAATCACCGAATATTTTCCGCAATGATATGCTTTCTAAGACAAACATATTAGTTTTTAAAACCGATTTTGTGCATCCCTTTAATAAAACGACCAAACTTGAGGCGGGCTTAAAATATAGCCGTGTAAAAACAGATAATAATTTGTTGTACGAAGATCAGGATCAGCAAGGCGAGTTCGTGCAAAATAATGGTCAAAGTAATCAGTTTTTGTATAATGAAAATATAGCTGCAGCTTATTTCAGCCTAAATAAATCGTTCGGAAAATTTTCGGTACAAACTGGACTGCGTGTTGAAAATACGAGCTCCCTGGGAAACTCGGTGACGCTTGGGCAACAAACAGAACGTGCCTATACTGATTTTTTCCCGTCAATATTTGTACAGCAACAGATAAATGATGATCATAAGCTTGGTGCGAGTTATAGCAGACGTATTGACCGCCCTGATTATGGGGCATTGAATCCCTTTGTGTATTATTTGGATCAATACACGTATCAGTATGGCAACCCTTATTTAAATCCACAATATACCAATTCGTATGAAGTAAATTATACCTTTAAAGAACGCTATTTATTGAGTTTCGGCTACAAAAGGACTAAAGATGCCATCACTCAGGTCATAGAAAGCAATTCGGAGACCAAAGCTATTGCACAGACAGACCGAAACCTGGCTTATTTTGATTATTACAATATGAATGTCAATATACCCATTAAGCTTTTCAAATGGTGGAGTATTTCTAACAATGCCATCGCTTTTTATAATAAGTTTAGTTTGGATGAACACTCCGGAGCGCAACGCCAATTGGAAAAGTTATCTTTCCAGGTAAGTTCCAATCATGATATTCGAATTGGGAAAACAACAAATCTGGAGCTGACAGCCAATTATTTTTCGCCAGCAGTTTATGGGGTATTTAGTTTTCAGTCTTACTATGGTATCGATCTAGGTGCTGGAAAAACATTTCTTGACAAAAAATTGAATGTGAAGTTGGCTGTAAATGATGTGTTGAATACAAGAGGTCAGCGCAGATTGTCGAGTTATCAGGAAAATGGATACTATCGTATACGAAATGGATATGATAGTCGGGTTATCCGATTGTCAGTCTCTTATCGTTTTGGTAATATGAATATTAAGTCAGTCAATAAGAAGGCTGGTAACAATGATGAAGATAATCGATTAAAAAAATAGGAGCTACTGTTGTAAGGGGAGATAAGGAGCAAGATGTAGCGAACGTTTCCCTAAAACAAAAAGAGCCTGCGATATCGCAGGCTCTTTTTGTTTTAGGGAAGTTATCTTAGCTTAAAAATAAGATTTCTCTTAATTTCGGTAGAGGCCATTTTTTATCATCAACAATTTTCTCCAATTTGTTGACATGATAACGAATGACATCAAAGTAAGGTTTAACCAATTCATCATACGCGATTGATCTTTCACGAACGTCGTCGATTTGATTTGCTTTTTTACGTTCTTGGCGCATCGCTTCAGCTTGTTCCAAGATGGTATTAACATGTGATGATATACGTTCTACAAAATTCAATTGAGAACTGAACGACGCAGCAGCAAGACCAAGGTCTTTTAATCCTTTGACGTTTTCAATCAATTCATTTTGATAAATGAAACACGCAGGAGCGATTTGGTTGTTAACCATTTCTTCGATCACACGAGCTTCAATCTGTAATTTTTTGTAGAAGTTTTCCAGTAAAATCTCATGACGAGCTTCTGATTCACGTTTTGTGTAGATACCGAGCGACTCAAACAATGCCAAAGATTCCTCTTTAACATATACGTCAAGCGCTCTAGGTGTAGATTTGATGTTCGAAAGACCGCGAGCTTCGGCTTCTTTTTCCCAGTCCTCACTATATCCATTACCTTCAAAACGGATCGCTTTTGAATCTTTTATGTATTTGCGGACTACGTTTAAGATCGCGAGATCCTTTTTAGTGCCTTTTTTGATTTGTTTATCAACTTCTGTTTTGAACTCGATCAACTGTGCAGCAACGATTGCATTCAATACCGTCATTGGTAAAGCGGAGTTTGCCGAAGAACCGACCGCGCGAAATTCAAATTTGTTACCGGTGAAAGCAAATGGCGATGTACGATTACGGTCTGTATTGTCTAATTTTAATTCAGGAACTTTAGGAATTCCATGCCATAAATTCGCCTCTGCTTTCACTTTTTTAGCGACGCGGGCCGATTCAACTTCTTCAAGAAGTTCATCCAATTGAGAACCTAAGAAAATTGAAATAATTGCTGGAGGAGCTTCGTTTGCACCCAAACGGTGGTCGTTGCTTGCACTCGCAATAGAAGCGCGCATTAAATCAGCATATTCATAAACGGCTTTGATGGTGTTGACAAAGAAAGTCAAAAACATCAAATTATTCTTCGGAGTTTTACCCGGAGACAATAAGTTTATACCTGTATTTGTGATGAGAGACCAGTTGTTGTGTTTACCCGATCCATTAACACCAGAGTATGGTTTTTCATGTAACAATACTTTAAAGTTATGTCTTAAAGCTACTTGCTCCATGAGGTTCATTAACAATTGGTTGTGGTCGATTGCCAAGTTGATCTCTTCATACATTGGCGCACACTCAAATTGCGACGGAGCAACCTCGTTGTGACGAGTTTTTAATGGAATACCTAATTTTAAAGCTTCATTTTCCAAATCCACCATGTAAGCCAATACGCGTTCTGGAATGGCACCGAAATAATGATCTTCCAATTGCTGCCCTTTAGCAGACATGTGTCCAAATAACGTACGGCCAGTTAATTGAAGGTCTGGACGAGCATTATATAAAGAAAGGTCGACCAAAAAATATTCTTGTTCAATGCCTAAAGAGGCATTGACTTTGGTAACAGATTTATCAAAATATTGAGCGACATCAGTTGCTGCTTTATCAACGGCATTGATAGCTTTTAACAAAGGTGCTTTATAGTCTAATGATTCTCCTGTATAAGAAACAAAAACCGTAGGAATACAGAGTGTTTTACCAGCTCCTGTTTCATAGATGAAAGCTGGAGACGATGGATCCCAAGCAGTATAACCTCTAGCTTCAAACGTGTTGCGGATACCACCATTCGGAAATGACGATGCATCTGGTTCTTGTTGAACTAATGCGTCAGCTGTAAATTTTTCAATTGCTTCACCGTTTTCGTCAGGTTCAAAGAATGCATCGTGTTTTTCAGCAGTCGAACCAGTTAGGGGTTGAAACCAGTGTGTGTAATGTGAAACACCGTGATTAAGTGCCCAAGTTTTCATCGCTTGTGAGATATGCTCAGCTAAATCTCTTGAAATAATTTGGCCCTCTTCAATGGATGCAACTAACTCCTTATATGAATTTTTAGGAAGGTAGTCTTTCATTTTGTTTACGGAAAAAACATTCTTTCCGTAGATGTCAGTTGCTTTTTTAGTTTCAACTTTTTCAAATGAAGCGATTTGGCGTGAGCCAGCTGCTTCTACTGCTTTGAATCTTAGGTTCGACATTTGTATTTTGTAGTTAAATTACAGTTTTGTTGATTTTGTTTTTCAAAAATATCGTGTTTTTGTTAAAAATTGAAATTTTTTTGATGTTTTTTTTAAAAATAATTTGGGAAATAGAGTTTTTAGCTATTAAAAAAGGTGTGATTTTTAAAAATCACACCTTTTTATTGTTTTGTGCTAGAATTCAAGTCCCCAGTCTATTCCTTTTTCCGTGGCTGGAATCCCTTTCTTCATCCAATTGGGTGCAGGGGCTCCTTTTAGAAAATGGTCGAAGAACTGCTGCTCTCGAATTTGTATATCTTTTCTGTTTTGTCGCAGCATCAGATTGTGCTCGTCACCATTGTAATTCAACATCCATACAGGTTTTTTCAATCGGCGCAATGCGGTAAACATTTCAATCCCTTGATACCATGGCACAGCACCATCATTGTCATTTGCCATGATAACAACGGGAGTATTTACTTGATCTAAATGGAATAATGGTGAATTTTCAATATAGAGTTCTGGTGCTTCCCATAGCGTTTTACCGATACGACTTTGTGTATGTTCGTATTGAAATTGACGTGACATGCCGCTTTGCCAGCGTATTCCGCCATAGGCCGAGGTCATATTGACGACAGGAGCCCCAGTCCAGGCTGCCGCATACATATTCGTCCGTGTAATCAGATGTGCCACTTGATAGCCGCCCCAGCTTTGTCCTTGGATTCCCATTTTCGTACTATCAACCCAGCTGTTTTGAGCCAGGTATTTCATGCCCGAATTAATGTATTCTTCCGCCGATTTGCCAGGGTGCCCGGTTTTGTAACTGATGTTTGGTGCGAAGACCAAATATTCGTTACTAACGAAATAAGGGATGTTTAAACGCGAAGGGGTAGGTGCAGGAGCCTGATAGGTGTATAGACCATCGGAGAGCTTTTCGTAAAAATAAGCGATGATCGGATATTTTTTTGCCGGATCAAAATTTTCCGGTTTATACAGAATACCTTCCGCTTGATTGCCTTCAGGCGTGGTCCAGTGAACCAATTCTGCTGTACCCCAATTATAATTAGCCTGTTGCTGGTTTATATTGGATAACTGTAATTCATCGTTGAATTTTGCGGTATTTGTATACAGGTTGGGAGACATTATATAATCCTCCTTACTGTAAAGGATGGTTTTTTGATCTGCGGAGGCACTAATGTTCTTGAAAGATTTAGGCGCAATCAGGAGGCTTTTTGGGTCATTGCGTTGTCCTTTGAACTGGTAAAAACCCGATTCTTTAGTCTTGTTGTTGAAGGATGTCAGATAGCCGCCCTTTTTATAGTCAAGTGTTGTGGCTTGGTTGCGGTCTTCTTCTCGTCTAAAAGGCAAGTAACGGAATGTTGTCTGTGACGCCGCACCATAACCATTGGTTAAAATAGATTTACTTGAGCCGTCTAAATTAAAATACCAGATGTCATATCTTGAATTGACGTATATCCCCTTATAGTCTGGCGTCCAGGCAGCCATACCATAGCCCTGTGGAGTGGTAGGCATATCATTTTCTTCATCGGAGAACGATGCGGGTATGCCGTCATTCAGCACGATCTTTTTCTTTGAACTGATGTGGTAGGAGTTCCAAGTCCCCCTGTCCTGATCAAAAAACACAATATATTTTGCATCGGGACTTAAAATCGCATTTCCTGAAAAGTTTGAAAGAATTAATTCTTTATTCCCTGTTTTCGTCGAGACCAGGTAAATGTCATCCCGTGTACTACCTTCCCATTGGCTTTCAATTCGTTTGCCGAAATCAGTTCGCGCCAAGATATATTCCCCGTTTGCATCTGGGGTAAGTGAAGTTGAATTAAACGTATTGTCTGTCAGCGAAATAATCGTGCGATTATATTGGGGGTAAGTGACCGCCAAGAAGTTTCTTGCGAGTTCTTTCTTCAGATTTACCAGCTGCATAGGTTGTAAGTAGTCGTCTTGCCAATGCCAAACATCCACTTTCGCATGCTCGAAATCCACTAGGGTGGTATCTTTGACACGAGGTATTGGTGCTATTCCAAAAAACAACTTCTCTCCATTTTTACTAAAACGGATTTCACCATCTCCGCTAACGGCCCAGTTTTTAGGTATGCCGTTGCTGGTTTGTGTTGCAAGATATTGGGCTGTATCTATCGCATTTGTATAATAATATAGCTTATAATTTTTTAGTAATGCTTTTTCATTTGAGAGGTCCCCTAAGTAAGCGAGCTGATCGCCTGCATCATCAAACTTGAAATTTTTGTAATTGCCTTTTCCATTTGATATCTTTTTGAGCTTTTTGGTTGCTAATTCGTAAAGGTATACACCAGACTCTTTTGATAAGCTGTCTTTTGTATCTGTTTTTTTGGAGAAAACGATTTTCGACCCTGTTTTGTTCCATTCATACTGATCTACAGCCGAAAATTGGACGGAATCTCCAGTATTTAAATCGTATAAAGCAAGAGTTGCAATCGTCTTTTTCTTTTTATCACTGTTCTTATTTTTTGAACCAGCATTTGTGGCAGCATTTGGTGTGGCTTGCTCACTTACTTCTTTATCAAAAAGGAAAGAAACGAAATTATTGTTCTGCTCGGAAATTTTATAGGACTTTACCTGCGGAAATTTAACGAGGGCAAAGGTTGTTAAATTGTAAATGCCGAGTGAGTCTTTGGGAAGATCTTCAGCTTTTTTCTTTTTGATCTTAGCCTCCCGGGTGGCTGCAAACGGGGCTTTGATCAAGCTTACTAAATTATTTTCATTATCCGTTAACTTCGCATTATAGCCTCTAGGAATTTGAGCGATTTCTTTGCTATCTTTTGTTTTTAAAAAAAGTTGACCGTCTCCTTCTTGGGGGATGACTTGAAATAGGATAAATTTACCTGATTTACTGATGTATGGCGCGGAGATATTTTGCCAACCATCATATACTGTATGATCCAACGGTTTCTTTTGAGCATGGGCAGCAAACGCTGCTAGAAAACAAAATGGAATACAGATATTTTTCTTATTCATATTTTAATACTTTTTGTCGCAATTTATCTATAAAAAATAAAAAACCGTTGATTTTTTGGTATATTCATTGTTACGTAAACATAAAAAACTGGTTATGAAATCTTCATCCTCTATTATTGCTTCAGTTATCTTGGGGCTTGTAATCGTAGTCACTGCCTGGATCGTGGGAGCCGCATACCGATATAAGTTCAAATCCATGCAGACGATCACCGTAAATGGGAATGCCAAAAAGGATTTTGAGTCCGATTTGGTCAAATGGAGCGCTACTTTCAGCAGAAAAAACTTCGAGTTGAGTGCAGCCTCTGCTCAATTGGCAACAGATCGTGATTTGGTTCGGGAATTTTTAGTTCAACAAGGGGTGAAAGCCGGCGAGATCCGTTTTGAAGCTGTCAACATTGCGAAGGACTTTGAATACCATACTGATGGGAAGGGCAATGGTTACAATACTTTTTCTGGATATACTTTGTCTCAGACGGTGAGTGTGGAATCGAAAGATTTGAACAAGGTGGATAATGCCTCAAGAGAGATATCCACGTTAATTTCCAAAGGAATTGAGCTCAGTTCAAGTACCCCTAATTATTATTATTCTAAGCTGGAAGATCTGAAATTGGAACTTATTTCGCAAGCCTCAAAAAATGCACATCAGCGTGCTAATAATATTGCAACCGAGTCGAATGCCGAATTGGGCAACCTTGTAAAGGCAGATCTTGGAATTTTTCAGATAACTGGTCAAAATGATAACGAAGAATATTCCTCTGGGGGGGTGTTTAATACAACCTCACGGAAAAAAACGGCGAACATTACCGTCAGAGCAAGTTATCTGAGTAACTGATAGAAAATTATTTGGCTGAATTTCAGCTTTATATTCATTTATACGGTAAATTTATTCAAAAAGTTTTCTCTTTTTCACGAAAAAACCTACTTTTGCATCATCCCAAACGGATATGCCCGGATGGCGGAATTGGTAGACGCGCTGGTCTCAAACACCAGTGGGAAACCGTGCCGGTTCGACTCCGGCTCCGGGTACGCAGAGCCTCTTTACTTTAGTAAAGAGGCTTTTTTGGTTTATGGGCTTTTTTCAATGAATCATCACATCCGATGATCACGCCGAGATGATCCTTTTTTGTTACATAAGCGAAGTTCCCTGCCTTTTTTTCTCTTAATTTTTTAGCTACACCTGATGGCGATCAAATGGCAACCAATTTAACCGTTACGTCACTACTTGTTCAGTGTTTGTTCAGTGTTCGTTCAGTGATGACTCAGTGAGAATTGAATAAGCAGTGACTGATTACTGTCCATATATAAAGTAAATATTGTTTTTTGGTACAAGTTGGTATTAGGATATCCTAGTTTTATTAGTTATCTTAGTTAATTGCAACTATGCCAATTCTAGCATGGTCAATAACGGTTTGGTTTTACTGTTTTCAGACTCGGTTTGTCTCCGTTTCCAGCATTTATATTAACATAGGTATACGATAGGATCCGGTCCGGAAGGATTTAAAAGCAGATGCAATACGGTACAACAACATGTCGTTTTCTCGGGTAAAAAACTGGCGATAAAAGATTGAAAATTGGTCAGGCAGTTTTCGCCTTTTAAAAACCTTTTTTTATATGAATTTTGTTGTTTAAATTGGAAATACCAAATGTAAACTTGAATGAAGGTATTTTTTCTATCGCTGGGATTGTTCTGCTTTCTCCTCACTCAGGGGCAAGTAGGCTTTGTATTGAATGGAAAAAAGCAGGCTAAATTTTCTTTCCTCTTTGTACATAACTTGGTCATCATTCCAGTTTTGGTGAATGGTTATACGATGAACTTCCTCTTGGATACAGGCGTAAAGGAAACTATGATATTTGGCGAGACATTAAAATCAATCGATACCGCCGTTTTTGTCAACAAATTTCAGGGTTTAGGTCGTGAAGAGGGACTGGATGGTTATTTGTCGATTAATAACCATGTAAATATAGCTGGTGTATATGAAGATTTGGACCAGCCAATATACATTCTACAAAATGCTCATATTGATATCTCTACTCGCATAGGAGTAGAGGTAAATGGCATTATGGGAAGTCGTTTTTTTGAAAACCACATGATAGAAATTAATTTCCAAAAACATCGCATCACGTTATTTCCTAAGACAAATCGGCCCAAGGGGCTGGAGAAAATGCAATGTTTACCGTTGGATATTGTAAATAGCCGCCCCTATATTGCAGTTGCTTTCAGACAGGATGATGCCGTGATCGATGGCCGAGTATTGATTGATATGGGAAATAGCGATGCTTTGATGCTTATACCTTCGAAGTTAAATAATTTCGATATTAAACCTCCTTTTATCGATGACTATATTGGGCAAGGCTTTAATGGCGAGATTTACGGGAAAAGAAATAGAATACGGTCGCTCGAACTCGGTCCGTTTACAATGAATTATCCGCTTGTCGCCTATCCTGAGTTGAGCTCGTTACAACATGCGACATTTGTAAGTGAAAGGATAGGCTCTCTTGGCAACGAATTGTTGCGTCGATTTAAAGTCATCTTAGACTATCCAAATAAAGTAATCTATCTCCGTAAGAATAAGGATTTTGATCGTTTTTATTATTTGAATATGAGTGGTCTAGAAATTATACATGATGGTATTCAATACGAAAGAGAAGAAATACCAGTGGTCCTTCAAAAAGATGGTGGTACAGAGGTGAGAATGGGAAATAGTGTGCAATATCGCTTTGTGCTCCGAAATATGTATAAGATTGCAACGGTGCGTGAGGGGTCACCTGCGGCAATCGCAGGACTACTGCCTGATGATAAAGTCATAAGGATCAATGGTCGGTCCGCATCTTCATTTTCTTTGGAGTCGATTCATAATCTTTTTAAATCTGAAGAGGGTAAGGAGATGCGTTTTCGTGTGATGAGGGGCGGGAATACAGTGGATTTTAAATTTGTATTAAAAGATCCTCTTCCATTCAACGTAGATTAAAATAGCTTCTGTTTTTTTATTATCTAAATATACTTATATTTGCGCTCAATATTATTATAATTTTAACACTTTAAATACGAAGAGATATGTTGGTCGCTAGAAAGATAACACAGCAAGCTTTTAAGGCAAATGGATTTGCCGAAAGCATTCTTCGTGCTTTTTGTAAGATGTAAGATATTGTTCGAAATATAAGCGTATCCTGATAGATTCAATCCGCTAGGATGAATTGTCAAGTAGCTTAATTCTTTTGGAAAACCAATTTATACAAATCAAGAAGCCGAAGTTCATTCGGGCTTTTTTTATTATCCGGATTTGATGTTCAATTAAACGAGCTAACCGCAATAGGCGATGATCGCTTTGTGTCTTTGTGCGTACACATCACAGGAATAGAAGCGATGTTGCGCGCGCCGCTGGAGGATAATTCGCAGAATTAAACGTTTTATATCCAAAATATGTTCCCGAATTTTTTCAACATGCTGTCAATTTGATTCGCAAGAACAGATTGACCGTTAACTGTTTATTTTTTTAATAAAAATGGGAAGTAAATTATCAGGGAAAGATCTAGTTAAAATAGGATTTCCTAAAAATAATGTAATTAATACAGCTTTAGGGCTGATCACAAGGTATCGTAAGAAAGAAGAAAAAACAACGATTCTTCTTGAACTTACGGAGCTGTTAGAAGCTCCAGAGCGGTTTATGGGGCATAAAATATGGGGCAAAGTATCTGAAGGGTTGGTTAAGCCCGTTGAGCTGCGCATGCAGGAACTGCATTCACATCCTGCTCCATTTAGCATATTTGGAGAGAATGAAATTGATGAGCAGGCCAAAAGGCAATTGTATGATGCTTTGAGATTACCAATTTCAAGACAAGGTGCATTGCTACCGGATGCACATACGGGTTACGGGCTTCCTATTGGAGGCGTGCTGGCTGTAGAAAATGCCGTAATACCATATGGCGTAGGTGTCGATATCGGTTGTCGGATGAGTCTGTCGCTATTCGATTTGCCGGGTAGTTATTTCAAAGGGAGAGAATTTCAACTTAGAAATATATTGAAGGAAAATACCAAATTTGGTTTAAATGAAACACATCGTGATAAACATGATCACGCTATTTTCAGCAGAGCTGAATTTCAGGACATTCCGATGCTCAAAGAGCTGTTAGGTAAAGCGTACAGACAGTTTGGGACTTCCGGCAGCGGTAATCATTTCGTTGAATTTGGTATAGTTGAACTTCATACCGTGAGGGATGAATGGGGAATAAGTCCAGGGCAGTATCTGGGAATCTTATCCCATAGTGGCTCTCGAGGACTGGGCGCGCATATCGCTAAACATTATACAGCTCTTGCTGTACAGCAATGTCCCTTACCGCGCCACGTGCAGCATTTGGCCTGGCTGGATTTAGCAAGCCAAGAGGGACAGGAATATTGGATGGCAATGAATTTGGCGGGAGAATATGCACAGGCCTGTCATGCAGATATTCATCGACGTCTGGCGAAAGCACTTGGGGGTAATCCCATCGTAACGATCGAAAACCATCACAATTTCGCCTGGAAGGAACTTGTGAATGGTGAAGAATGTATCGTTCACCGGAAGGGCGCAACGCCTGCTGGTGATCGTGTGCTGGGGATAATCCCTGGTTCTATGACAGCGCTAGGATTTATTGTGGAGGGGAAGGGAAACCCACTAAGTTTACAGTCTGCTTCACATGGAGCTGGGCGTGTTATGTCGAGGTCAGCCTGTAAAAACAGTCTGACAAAAAGCGCCATGATGAAAGATCTGGAAGCCCATGGGGTGCATTTAATTGGTGGGGCATTGGATGAATCACCGCGAGCTTACAAAGATATTGATCGGGTAATGAACTTACAGCAAGAACTGGTTAGTGTTCTCGGTACATTCAGTCCGAAGATCGTTCGTATGGATAAATAATATGATGGAGGAAAAGTACTTGCAAGTTACCTCAGGACGAGGTCCTAAGGAATGTAATTTGGCGGTTAGGCTAGTCGCTAGCCGCATCACTCTTGAAGCGAGCAAAGTTGGGGCAATAGCCGAAGAATTAGAAACAGAAGAAATTGATGGACTTCCCTGTTCTTCGACCTTCCGGCTGAGGGGAAATGATCTGGATCAATTGTTGGATAAATGGATTGGTACAGTCTGTTGGGTCTGTAAAAGTCCCTTTCGTCCTTTGCATAAACGCAAAAATTGGTTTGTGGAAGTAAAACCCTATTCTCCGGTACCAAAGGAAGATGTACTGCATTTGAAAGATGTCTATTTTCAGGCAATGCGTAGCAGCGGAGCAGGAGGCCAACATGTTAATAAGGTCAGTTCAGCAGTCAGAGCAACGCATGTTCCTAGCGGTATCAGTGTACAGGTGATGGATACGAGGTCGCAGTTGCAGAATAAAGAGATTGCACTGCTGCGATTAGCGGAGCGTTTGAGGGAATTGAGCCGTGAGGAGTTAAATGTGGCCAATGAGCAAAAATGGAAAAATCAAATCGAAGTGAAGAGGGGGCAGGCAAAGCGGGTTTTTCATGGTCCTAATTTTATCGAAAAATAGTTTTTTTTGTGCATTTATAAACAAAGCAATGATCCATGTGGTCATTCGGATTTAGATAGAAGCCTTGAACCTAAGTTCAGGGCTTCTTAAATTAGGTGAAGTGCTTTTTTGTTTATAGCCGTATTTTCTTCTGTAAATAACCTTGCGTTTAGAAATTAATTTGTTTTATTGGTGTGTTAATTTGTATCTTTAAGAAGAACGCTCTAAAGAAGAGTGTTTAGACTACGTAAACTAAATTAGTCGCTGTTGCCTGTATCTAAAGGTAATTGCAGGGCTTGGAATTTCAAATTCTATATTATGATAAAATCCCCAGGTTTCCTCTTTAGGGAAGCGATTAAGAACGAAAAACCATTGCAAATTGTTGGAGCCATTAATGCTAATCATGCTCTTTTGGCTGATCAGGCCGGTTTTAAGGCAATTTATCTTTCTGGCGGTGGTGTTGCTGCCGGTTCATTAGGAGTTCCAGACCTTGGCATTACCACACTTCACGATGTTTTGATTGATGTAGATCGCATTACAAATGTATGTCATCTCCCTTTGATGGTGGATATTGATACCGGCTTTGGTCCGTCGGCCTTTAATGTTGCCCGAACGATAAAGTCGTTAATTAAGGTGGGTGCAGCAGCAATACATATGGAGGATCAGGTGGGTGCTAAACGTTGTGGACACCGGCCGGGTAAAGAACTGGTCTCTTCCTCTGAAATGGTCGACCGCCTAAAAGCGGCAGTGGACGCGCGAACGGATGAACATTTTGTCATTGGTGCACGTACAGATGCACTCGCTTCGGAAGGTATTGAATTGGCTCTGGAACGAGCTGTCGCATATAAAGAGGCTGGAGCAGACTTTATCTTTGCTGAAGCAGTACACCATTTGGACCAATACGTCCAATTTAGTGCCGCGACTGGCCTCCCTATTTTGGCGAATATCACCGAATTTGGACAGACACCGTTGTTTAATCTGGATGAACTGCGTCAGGCGGACGTTTCTATTGTTCTTTATCCACTTTCTGCTTTCCGTGCGGCTAACAAAGCGGCTACGGAGGTTTATCGCCACATTCGGCGAGATGGCGGACAGGCTAATATGATCGAGCACATGCAGACGAGAGAAGAGTTATACAAAAGTATCGATTATTATGCCTATGAAAATCGATTGGATCAATTGTTTAATAAATAATTTTATCAGATGGAAGAGACAAACGGTACGGGTTTTAAGCCTAAAAAAAGTGTAGCACTCTCTGGTGTACCGGCAGGTAATACCGCTTTGAGTACTGTCGGAAAAAGTGGTAATGATTTGCATTATAGGGGGTATGATATCTTGGAGTTGGCGCATCAAGCCAGTTTTGAGGAGGTGGCCTACCTGCTTGTTTATGGGAGCTTACCAACTCAGGCGCAATTAAGCAGTTATCAAAGTCAGATCTTAAGTCAGCGTGGGTTGCCGATTACTGTTCAGCACGTACTGAAGCAATTGCCATCCACTGCTCATGCCATGGACGTCTTGCGAACTTATGTATCTTTTTTTGGAAGTGTTTCACCCGAAAAAGAAAGCCATCCCATTGCTGGGGCTCGGGATATTGCAACTCGCCTGATGGCGTCAATGGCTTCAGCGCTGTTGTACTGGTACCATTTCAGTCAGCATGGCCGTGAAATTGAGGTTGAGACAGCTGATGCAACTTTAGGTGGCCATTTTCTGCATCTGCTACATGGAAAGGTACCCGCCGCTTCTTGGGTAAGAGCTATGCAAATTTCACTCAATTTATATGCAGAACATGAGTTTAATGCATCTACATTTACAGCGCGGGTCATTGCTGGGACAGGTTCTGATATGTATTCCTGTATAGCTGGTGCGATAGGTGCGTTACGCGGACCTAAGCATGGCGGGGCCAATGAGGTCGCTTTTGAAATACAGAGCCGTTATGCAAATGCTGATGAGGCGGAAGTGGATATCCGGAGACGATTGGCTAATAAGGAAGTTATTATTGGGTTTGGTCATCCTGTATATACCATCTCTGACCCAAGAAATGAAGTGATAAAACAAGTGGCAAGGGAGCTTTCGGAGGAAGCTGGAAACATGACACTCTATCTGATCGCAGAGCGATTGGAAAAAGTCATGTGGGAAGAAAAGAAAATGTTCCCTAATCTAGATTGGTACTCGGCAGTGTCCTATCATATCATGGGCATTCCGACAGAAATGTTTACTCCTTTATTTGTCCTCTCACGTATTACCGGATGGTCTGCGCATGTCTTCGAACAGCGTCAGGATGGAAAAATTATCCGGCCAAGTGCACATTACACTGGTCCCGACAATAGAGCTTTTGTGCCTATTTCTGAACGGTAAATAGGACTGGGGGCAAGAAGCCAAACCTCTTTGTTAGCATATAGCTATTAGGAAAATTAGGCGTAAGAGCGGATTTTAATCAATAAATAAAACGACAGTCTTATACAACATACACGAATGGGCTCAGCAATATCAAATGAAAGACCACAGCCAGATCAGGTTTTAGTGGACATTGTGGACTATGTTCTACACGATCAAATTGGAGGGAAAGTCGCTTGGAATACGGCTTTCTATTGTTTTCTCGACACAGTTGGTTGCGGCTTGGAAGCACTAACATATCCCGCCTGTACCAAACTCTTAGGGCCTGTTGTTGCCGGTACCATTGTGCCAAACGGCGCACGGGTACCAGGTACAAATTTTCAATTGGATCCGATACAGGCGGCGTTCAATATCGGCACGATTATTCGATGGCTAGATTTTAATGATACCTGGCTGGCTGCGGAGTGGGGACATCCATCAGATAATTTGGGTGGTATTTTAGCAGTGGCAGATTGGTTGAGTCGAATCAATATAGCTAACGGTCAAAAGCCGTTAAAGACTAAAGCGGTGCTGGAAGCAATGATTATGGCCCATGAGATACAAGGTGTTTTAGCACTTGAAAACTCTTTTAATAAGGTGGGGATAGACCATGTTATTTTGGTGAAGGTGGCTTCAACAGCTGTTGTAGGTAAGCTTCTCGGTCTAACAAGAGAAGAACTTCTCAATGCGGTTTCGTTGGCTTTTGTTGACGGGCAAGCATTACGCACGTATCGACACGCACCAAATACAGGTAGCCGAAAATCCTGGGCTGCCGGAGATGCTACTTCGCGTGCTGTTCGGCTCGCGTTGATCGCAAAAACTGGAGAAATGGGCTACCCCTCTGTTTTGACTGCGCCAACATGGGGATTTTATGATGTATCTTTTCGAGGGAATCCATTTAAATTTCAACGGGAATATGGATCTTATGTAATGGAAAATATTCTTTTTAAAATCTCTTTTCCGGCCGAATTCCATGCGCAGACTGCAGCTGAAGCTGCTATGCAACTTTATCAGCAACTGAAAGAATTTGGAAAGAGCAGTGCGGATATCGCTCGTGTAACCATCCGCACACATGAAGCCGCTATTCGTATTATTGATAAAAAGGGGCCTTTACACAATCCTGCAGATCGGGATCACTGTATTCAATACATGGTGGCGATTCCGTTGATATTTGGCCGGTTGACAGCTGACGACTATGAAAATCATATTGCTTCTGATCCGAGAGTCGATACGCTTCGCGATAAAATTTCCTGTGTTGAAGATGCGCAGTTCACTGCTGACTATCACGATCCTCAAAAACGTGCAATATCAAACGGTTTGACAATTGAATTGATTGACGGTACAATATTGCCTGAATTAGTGGTTGAATATCCGATAGGTCATCCCAGGCGTAGGGCAGAAGGTATTCCTAAGTTAATTGAAAAATACAAAACAAATCTTGCTCGTGTATTTTCGGAAAAGCAACAGCAAACCATCCTTGCTGCAACTTTGGACTACGATACATTCCTTGAGCAGGATGTTTCGCATCTCATGGATTTGTTTGTCCGCCAATGGTAGCGAAGTAGGGCGGCATTCAATGTCGCCCTACTTTTTTTATTACCTCGCTACATCACTAAATCACTACGCTGTTTTAAGATTGTAATAGGTATACTGTACCTCTTCGTATTTTTATAATCAGCTATTAGATTCGCATCGGAGCATGCAGCAGCAGTCTCAAATTCAAGTTAGCTGATACAGGGCCAGTTTGACTCGAAGCCATGATAAAATCTGAAATTCTTGTTCGCCAGTTTTTTTAAAGATTCGGGGATGTCCCATTGATCGCCAAGGGACTGAAATACCTGACATTCGGCCACGAAAACCGGAAGCGTTGTGCGGTCGATGTGGCTAAATACTCCACCGGTATAAGAGGCATAACCTACGCCTAAAATAGCGCCGATGTCACCGTCGATGGGCTGATCGAGTATGCCTTCTTCGAGGCATCGATAACTATCTAATGCCATGACATGCAACAAACGTTTATGAATTGTCGTAGGCTTTACATTTTCCTTTAAAGATGAAATTTTGGGATTCTTCCAAATCGTTTTGTTTTCACTTGCGTAATCGTAGAATCCTGCTCCCCATTTTTTTCCTTTTCTTCCCTGGTCGACTAGCGATTTCAGGTAGTTATATGCGCGCTTCTGGCTGGCATGCAGCCGAGGTAATTGATCGTAAACATGTAACATCAGTTCCAGGGAAATTTCGTCCAATACTGCCAAGGGCCCCACTGCAAATCCTGCTGCCGCCGCTTCTTGTTCGATCAGCTCCGGTGAGATACCCTCCAGGACCATGGTAATACCTTCGAGTAAATAGTTGAAGAATACGCGCGAAGTGAAGAAGCCAGGACCATCATGTACGACTATCGGAACTTTATTTAGGCGTGAAGCTGTAATAAGTGCTTTCTCTAAAGTTTTTTGTGCGGTTTGTTTACCGCAAATGATTTCGACAAGGGGCATGCGATCTACCGGAGAAAAAAAATGCATACCTATAAAATTTTCGGGATTGTTGGATGCTTTTGCAAGCTCGGTAATGGGCAATGATGTGGTATTTGTGGCGAAGAACCCATCTTGGTGTAAATAAGGTAAGCTTTGTCGTGTTACTTGTGCTTTAAGGTGGAAATCTTCAAATACCGCTTCAATAACGCAATCAGATCCGTCAAGATCTGCCATTTGATCGGTGGGTTTGATACGAGCAAGTAATTGGTGTTGTTGTGAGGAGGTGATGCCACCGAAAGAGAATAGTTTTTTGCATATCCGATTGGAATAGGCTTTGCCCTGTTCAGCTTGGTTGAGTGTAACATCTTTTAAAACGACCTCAATTCCCGCTCGCGCAGCTTCATAAGCTATACCAGATCCCATCATACCGGCGCCCAATATGCCGATTTTTTTTAGGTTGTAGTCGTTACCATGTGTGATCTTCGTGGATGATTTTGCTGATTTTACGCCGTAATGCAGTGTGCGGACCATACTCAATGTCTCGGGAAGGCTGAAGGTTTCCAGGTATAACTGTGCTTCCTTCTCGGCGATTTCAAGAGGGCTGGATGAAGAGTTTGCTGTTAATAACTCAATAACAGCATTTATGCCGGGATATAAACCGCGTGCCTTTTTTTGAATATTGAAGACTGCGTCGGCTGTTATTTTGTCGGTATGCCGACTCTCTTGTTTATCAAAACATTGAGGTGTATGGCGGATCGAGGTTTTGGCTAAATATAGGCAGTCATCGGAGTGATACGCTAATTCGTCTACCAATCCCAGGTTGTGGGCTTCCTCACTATTCCAAAGTTTGCCTTGTGTCAGCAAGCGGAGCGCATCGTTGGCACCGATCAATGGTGGTAAGTAGACGGTTGTACCAAAAGCTGTAAACAGCCCGTATTGAGCTTCGGGGAAGCCTAATTCTATTTGTGTTGGTGTAATTCGATAGCTAGACCACAACATACTTGCTAGTGCTATGCCTGAACAATTACCAGTAAAAATGGAAACAATAGGTATATTAAACGTTTTCCAGCGCAATACCTTTGATAGAAGCGTGTATAAGTTTGAAGAAGTTGCACGGCTCAGTGAAAATTGCTCAAATAACTGAATATATTCGATTTTTTCATCTTGAATAGGGCAAGTATACACAACGCCTTTGATTTCTTTCGTTTCGAGAACAAGCGTGACCAGGTCAACAAATTGCGTGAGATAACCCACAATATCCAGCGGCTCGGCTATTGCCGTTGAGATGGGGCTTATTGTAATGATATGATGATCGTCCTGTTCTACCCAAAAGAGGGGATGTGTCCTATAAGATTCGTTTTCCTGCATAATACTTGGCAATAGGTGTTGCGTTACTTCGATTATTGATTGGAACTTTTGGATGGATAGGTTACATGATCTATCGTCATTTTGGAGATGATTTCGAGCATGATTTCTGATGTGCCGCCAATAATAGTTCCTACACGCACATCGCGATATAACCGGGCGATTTTATAATCTTCTGTAAATCCATAGCCACCAAATAATTGGAGACATTGATTTACAACGTTCAGCGCAAGCTCACTCGCTTGTAGTTTAGCGATGGAGCATTCCTTCACGGCATATTCCTGCTGATTTTGTAGGTCGCAACAATAGTAAATAAAAGCCTTCGTCGTAGCTATATTCGCTTTCATCTGCGCGAGGCGATGCCGGATGGTTTGAAATTCCTGAATTTTCTTGCCGAAGGCTTCACGTTGTGCTACATAGTCAAGTGTATACTGAAATGCAGATTCCGCGGTAGCAAGACTATGGATAGCTGCAGTTAGTCGTTCCAATTGGAGCCCATCCATTAAGTAGCGGAATCCTTCTCCTTCTTTACCAATGAGGTGCGAAATAGGGACCCGAACGTTGTTAAATCCTAATTCAGCTGTATCAGAGGCATGCCAGCCTAGTTTTTTGATTTTGCTTGACGAAACGCCAGTTGCATTTCGATCCATAAGTAGCAAGCTGATACCCTTTGTACCCTGTTCAGGAGATGTCTTGACAGCTGTAATAAAGAAATCACCATAATACCCATTAGTGATAAAAGTTTTAGACCCGTTGACAATATAAAAATCTCCATCGCGTACGGCTGTTGTCTTGATTTGCTTTACATCAGAACCGGCTCCGGGTTCCGTTATAGCCACAGCACTGACCATATCACCTGCAATAACGGGCTGAAGATAACGTGCTTTTAGATCCTCTGAACCATATTTGAGTAAGTAAGGAGCGGACATAAACTGAATAACAAGTGCGGAAATAGTAAATCCTCCAGAAAAGCAAGATGATAATTCTTCACAAAGGATCAAGGAATAATAGAAATCCAGGTCTACTCCGCCGTAAGCTTCTGGCATATTTAGTCCCATAAGTCCCATATCACCCATTTTTTTCCAAATATTCCGATCTATTTCACCTCTATTTTCCCAGTCGTCGATGTAAGGTGTAATTTCTTTTTGAATAAATGCGCGAAGTGTATCGCGAAAAATATGATGTTCGGCTGTGAACCTGACTGTATGCATAATCGTTTATTTTCCTTATTGGTTATTTTTGAAATACGAGCGCGTTTACGTATCTGCTCTTTCGGGATATTACCTATACTAATTTAATTAAAAGCTTTGGCTTTTTACAAATATTTATTCTTTATTTTTCGTTCAATTGTTTAAGTAGGGAAGTTTTTCAAATGTTTTTTTGCTATTTATTCTGTTTTAATGTGTAAAAATAAAACGGCGTTGTTGTGCTGTATCTGTTAAATTTTTTATCTTTAAACATCAGGAAGGTGGCCGGGTTATCATCAGGAAAGCCATCTGATTTTAGCAAAACAATTATAAACTTTTATAAGATGTCAAAAAGAGTATTTATCGTTGCTGCGAAACGTACGCCAATTGGAAGTTTTGGTGGTGCATTATCGACCCTATCGGCACCAGAGCTTGCAGCTCACGCTGTTCGTTCTGTTGTTAAAGAAGCAGGTGTTGCTAGCGATTTGGTTGAGGAAATCATTATGGGTTCAGTTTTGCAAGCAGACTTGGGGCAAGCGCCGGCGAGGCAGGTGGCCAAGCTTGCTGGTCTTTCGGATCATACGGTTGCAACAACCATTAATAAGGTCTGTGCGAGCGGTATGAAAGCAATAGCCGTTGCTGCGCAGGCTATTTTTTTAGGCGACGCCGATATTATAATTGCGGGTGGGATGGAGAGTATGAGTAGAGTGCCTTATTATGCTAATTCCATGCGTTGGGGTGCTAAGTTTGGTACGCAGCGTCTGAGTGATGGTTTACAGCGTGACGGCTTGAGTGACGCCTATTCAAATGAAGCTATGGGGTGCTTCGCCGAGCTATGTGCCGAAAAATATCACATAAGTCGTGAAGAGCAGGATAGCTATGCCATCCGCTCTTATAAACGCAGTCTCGATGCCTGGCAGAAAGATAAGTTTTTAAAGGAGGTTCAATCTGTAACAATACAAGGTCGTAAAGGGGACACCGTAGTTTCGGAGGACGAAGAATTTTCCCAGGTCAATTTTGACAAAATACCCGAACTTAAACCAGCCTTCAAGAAGGAGGGGACTGTAACTGCAGCAAACGCATCGACCATCAGTGACGGAGCGGCGGCTGTCCTTTTGGTTTCTGGCGAAAAAATGGAAGAACTTAGACTTCATCCAATTGCAGAAATTGTCGCTTATGCTGATGCGGAACAGGCTCCAGAATGGTTTACAACGGCCCCAAGCGTTGCTACCGAGAAAGTGCTGAAAAAAGCTGGATTGACACTCCAAGATATTGATTACTTTGAATTTAATGAAGCCTTTTCTGTTGTGGCGTTGGTAAATGCACAAATTTTGGGTTTGCCAATGGACAAAGTCAACGTGTATGGAGGAGCTGTCTCTTTAGGTCATCCATTAGGTTGTTCGGGAGCAAGAATCGTGGTTACATTAAATAGTATTTTAAGACAAGAGGGAGGCTCATTGGGGCTTGCGGCAATCTGTAATGGTGGCGGTGGCGCATCTGCCATGATAATCAGAAGAACTTAATTCTTCTTCCAGATCAGATTATTGTACTTACCTGGAAGAAGCTCTATTCATTTATTCTATTGTTGATCATTCATAGCTTCCAAGAGAATTGTTCTATTGGTGACAGCATAGATTGATTCTACTCTTCATATAAGCGGTTTGCCTCGACTCCGTGAAGGGCTAGTTCCGATTCGATTTCCGTAGGGTTGAGTCGGATACCTTCTATGGTTAATAGATTATAAATAGAATCCAAGTCGATTTTCCATTCGTGGATGCCATTCAATTTTTCAATAGCGTCTTTGATTTTGTCTACAAGACTGGGATGTTGAGCATTAGTTTCGAAAATGAGCTTTTCCATAGTGTTCCATATTAGGCCCGATAAAAAATCAGGCGTGTTTAACCAAAATAGTATAGACAATCATTTGATCGGCTAATTACGATAGTATCAATATACGCATAATAATGTTAAATTAATGGTCTAAAATGATTAAATTGTAATGAAGCTGTTAATTTTTGTAATAAATATGAGAATAGAAGGGCTGTATTTCGATACTTGAATGCATGATTTTTTGATACACTATTTTTATGGGTACTGAAATTTTGGTAAGTTTGGATTTATCATGACTATTGAAATCTCTTATATCATCATCTTATCACTGCTCGCTATTGTTGTAGTACTATGGATCTTATATTTTGTTTTGAGAAAGAAATATAGGAAGTTGCTGCTAGAGAACACGCGCCAAAAGGAGCTTTTTAATCGCATGGATAACCAAAAAATCGAGCATTTTCACCGCGCACAGTTAAATCCTCATTTGCTAAAAAATTCGTTGAACGGAATGCTCTCTCATGCTTATCAGACCTATTATACCATGGACAAATTGGCTATGGTATTGGATTATGTATTGTATGAGAGCGAAGATGAACTCGTTTCACCTAAAGCCGAGATTGAATTTGCGCGCAATCTCATTGAGATTAACAAAGTAAAACTGAGCCCGTTATTTGATATACGTGTTAGGTTTGACATTGATGAGGTAAATAGTTCGATGTTGAATACACCGTCGTTGATTCCTTTGGTGTCTGTTGATTTAATTGAAAATGCGTTTAAGCATGCTGATTTTCACGGTTCTGATTCTTTTATTTCCATCGTATTAACATTTAGGAATGGTTGGCTGGACCTTATGGTGAGCAATAGAATATCAAAACGGTCTCCCTTGCAAAAGTCAAAAAGTGGAATAGGTAGCAAAACTTTGGAGGAGCGTCTGATGTTGTATTATCCGGGTAGGCATCAGTTGCGCAGATTTGTAGAAAATGATGTGTATAATGCCCACCTTCAAATCAGATTATATGCAGAGTGAAAGAAACCTAAAATGTATTCTTTTGGATGATGAAATACCAAGTTTGAGATTTTTGAAAATGCTCTGTGAGCAAATTCCTGGTTTGGAGGTCGTCAAAACTTTTAATGATCCGGCGGTACTATTGAGAGAATACGGTACGCTAAGTTTTGATTTTTGTATTCTGGATATTGAAATGCCAGAATTTAATGGATTCGATGTCGCCAGAGCACTGAAAGACTTTCCAATTGTTTTTTCTACCGCATATAAACAATATGCAAGTGATGCATATGATATCAACGCAGTAGATTACATGCGTAAACCAATATCATTGCAACGTCTTCAGCAAGCTATTACGAAGGTGGCGCAAATAATCAATAATCAGCCTGAAATTATGCTTTTTGGCCAGTTCAACACGAATAAAGGAAAAACGATTTTGTATTTCGATCAGATCAACTATGTTCAGATTGCTGAGGTGGACAGCCGAGATAAAAAAGTCCATTTGGCTGATGGTTCGTCCATTTTATTGAAAAATATAAGTTTTGATAAGTTGCTGGAGATTTTGCCTGTGCAGGACTTTATACGTATCAATAAAAAAGAGGTGATTGCAACCAAGATCGTTAAATTTTTCTCTGCTGATGAAATTACAAGCAACCTGTTGGATCCACAAGCTATGCCCATTATTTTCAATTTAGGCGAATCGTACAAGAAAATGTTTTTCGAGAAATTCAGCTGATTACAAAATTCTGTTGTTTCATTACATATTTCTTCAAACTGCGCTAGCGAAAAGCATTAAAACTCTTAGAGAATTATATTTTTGTTGTGACCGCATTTACAAAACCCCATGTTGATGTCTATCTCCCCGGGACTTAGTATGCCGTTATTAGGACATTTATTTCAATTGCTATAGAAGATGAGAAAATATAGAAACACGATTTTCTATGTGGTTTTGATCGGTACATTACTCGCCGTAATGTATTGGGTGATTCGTTTGGGAACACAGCTAGAAGCTCCAGAGCTTCTTCGGGGAGAAAAAACAAATAATGGTGCTTGGGAGGATTTTATATCTACCTTATTCGATAGTCTGCAGCATCCATTAGCGATATTGTTGGCTCAAATTGTAACGATTATTATCGCGGCGCGTATCATGGGCTGGATTTGTATTAAGATTAAACAGCCCGTCGTTATAGGCGAGATGCTCGCAGGGATTATATTGGGGCCTTCGTTATTGGGTGTTTATTTTCCAGGATTCTCCCATACGCTCTTTCCAATAGAATCGTTGAGTAATTTGCAGTTTTTAAGTCAAATCGGACTGATCTTATTTATGTTTATCATTGGTATGGAGTTAGATTTGAATGTGCTACGGAATAAAGCGCACGACGCTGTGGTCATTTCTCATGCAAGCATTGTGATTCCATTTACCTTGGGAATCTCATTGGCCTATTTTTTATACCTGTTCCATCCACCTAAAAATGTAGAATTTTTATCCTATAGCTTGTTTATTGGTATTTCAATGAGTATCACCGCATTTCCTGTTCTTGCTCGAATTATACAAGAGAGGGGGTTGCAGAAAAGCAAGTTAGGTGCAATGGCGATTACCTGCGCTGCGGCAGATGATATTACAGCTTGGTGTATTTTGGCTGTGGTAATTGCCATTGTAAAGGCAGGTGATTTTGCCAGTGCTTTGTATTTAATCGGCTTGGCTATTGGTTATGTGTTCGTTATGATCAAAATCATTAGACCATTTTTAAAGCGCGTAGGGGAGGTGAAGGGAAGTAAAGAAGCTTTAAGTAAACCTGTTGTAGCGATTTTCTTTATCGTGTTGTTGTTATCTTCTTATGCGACCGAAGTGATCGGTATCCACGCACTTTTTGGCGCATTCATGGCGGGTGCGATTATGCCTGAAGGAAGTCGATTTCGAACAGCATTTATTGAAAAAATCGAAGATGTAGCGACCTTGTTGTTGCTACCATTATTCTTCGTCTATACAGGGCTGCGGACGCAGATTGGTTTGCTTAATGACCCTCATTTGTGGATAATCACCGTTGGTATTATTTTGGTAGCGGTGATTGGTAAATTTATGGGTAGTACATTAGCGGCACGTTTTGTCGGTCAAAGTTGGAAAGATAGCCTAAGTATTGGTGCATTAATGAACACGCGGGGTCTGATGGAGCTTATTGTACTCAACATTGGATATGATCTTGGCGTATTAAGTGCAGAATTATTTTCGATGATGGTTGTTATGGCCTTAGTAACCACTTTTATGACAGGACCATCCTTAGATCTTATCAATTTTCTTTATCGACCCCGAAAAACGCTCATGCGGGAAGATCTGCAGGATAAATCAAAATTTAAGATTCTATTGTCTTTTGCAAAAAGTAATACTGGGATTTCACTTTTATATCTGGCTAATGCTTTAACATTGAAATCAAAAAAAAATGCTGAAATTACGGCGCTGCATATTGAACCTTCCAATGAGTTACATCACTATGAAGTGGAAACCCAAGAGTTAGATAGTTTTCGTGAAATAAAGCAGGTTGCTCAGCAACTTGATCAACCGATTAAGACCGTATTTAAGATTTCGAGTGATATTGATAGTGGAATTGTTCAGACGTCCAACGAAGGCGATCATGATCTGCTCCTCTTGGGTGTAAGCGAATCTATTTATGAGGGTAGTTTATTGGGAAGGTTTTTAGACTTTACGACACGAATTATAAACCCCGAGAAGTTATTCCATACAGTTACAAATGCCGAATCACCCTTTACAACATTTGACAGAAATCAACAGATCAATGCCAAAGTGAGTGCCATGGTGGGCGTTTTGATTGACAAAAACTTTGTGAAAGCAAGGCGAGTGACCGTTCCCATTGTCTTGGAGAACGATGAATTTCTCTACGAAATGATACAGCGCTTTATCCATCATTCAGATGCTCAAGTTATTGTTTGGGACGTAAATCAAGTCTTGAGAACCAATGCGGGTTTTAAAGAGAAACTTCGGCAATTGGAACAACTTGTACCAAATCATCTGACTATAACTGAAAAAGCGTTAGACAGTGATACCTGGCAGGAGCAGGATCTCATGTTGATCAGCTTGCCCAGCTGGAACAAGATTATCAATAAGAAAGTACATTGGCTTTCTGCTACACCGTCAACGTTGTTGATGGCTGATCGTAAGCCCTAAAAAAAGTAGCCTTAAACAAAAAGCCCTTAAATCAAATGGATTAAGGGCTTTTTGTTTAAGGCTATGAATGCTTATTTACTTGTTTTTTCTATTTTGATCTTTAATCCGATCAGTTTTTCAATATCAGCCAGATAAGGTCTTTCTTCCACATCACAGAAAGAGATTGCTTTTCCTTCGAGTCCGGCCCTTCCTGTTCTTCCGATGCGATGAACATAGGTTTCAGGTACATTAGGGAGATCATAATTGATAACGAGGGGAAGTTGTTCGATATCGATTCCTCTTGCAGCAATATCGGTGGCAATTAATATTTTTAGATGATTGTCTTTAAATTCACCCAGTGCCTTTTGTCTGGCATTTTGAGATTTATTTCCGTGAATGGCTGCTGCTCTCAAACCATTTTTCGCAAGTAGCTTAACAATTTTGTCGGCTCCGTGTTTTGTTCTGGAGAATACGATCGTACGTTCCTGTTTAAGTTTTTTTAATAGGACCGTTAGCAATTTGATTTTATCCTTCTTTTCAACGAAAAATACCGATTGATTTACTTTTTCGGCTGTTGAGCTTACCGGAGTAACGTCAACTTCCAAAGGTTTATTCAATATTCCATGGGCAAACTTACGGATGTTGGGAGGCATTGTTGCCGAGAAAAATAGTGTTTGTCTCTTTGACGGAATCTTAGCTAGGATCTTTTTTATATCATGTATAAAGCCCATGTCCAGCATGTTGTCGGCTTCGTCCAATATGAGCATTTCGATCTTATCTAGAAAAACGATCTTTTGGTTTATTAGATCCAGTAAGCGCCCCGGGGTAGCCACCAGGATATCAACGCCCTTTTTTATTTCTTTGACCTGTTTTTCTTGGCTTACTCCGCCGAAAATAGTGCAATAGTTTAATTTTAGATATTTTCGATATAAATTTATATTATCTCCGATTTGAATAGCCAGTTCACGTGTTGGCGTAAGAATCAGTGCCCTAATCGGAACGAATTTACCTGATGTCTTGGTTTCTTCAAGGCGTTGTAAAAGGGGGAGTGCAAAAGCGGCAGTTTTCCCTGTGCCCGTTTGTGCACACCCAATCAGATCGTTTCCTTTCAGTACAATTGGAATCGCCTTTTGTTGAATTGCTGTGGGATGTGTATAGCCTGTTTCTGTTATTGCTTTTAAAAGCGGATCGATTAAACTGAGTTGTTTAAATTCCATGCGTAGTATGTTCGAATTTGTCTTAAATAAAACCTTTTCAAATCATTGTATGCTTTTTATTTGAATGCCAAAAGTCTTCAACGAAAAAGTATAAGATTAATGAAAGTTGTAAAGGAAGAATAGGAAAAAGAAATGGGATAAGTCATCATGAATTACCCCATTTAACAAGAAAGTGTATTTTTTGGATTACGCCAATTTTACATTTGTAGCGCTGATCCCCTTTGGAGTTCTTTCTACATCATAAGTAACAACGTCGCCTTCAGATACTTGGTTTTTAAGCGCAGAAACGTGTACGAAAACATCTGCACTACCATCCTCTGGTGTAATAAAACCAAAACCTTTAGTTTCATTGAAAAATTTAATTTTACCTGTATTCATTATTTTTAATTAAGTGCGGCAAGTTAGGTATAAAAAACCATTAATCGCTCATTTTTTTTGATGAATTACAAAATGTGTTGTTCAGTTGACTAATTTTCATCGTCTATGTAAACTTTCGTTAGGTTTGTATATATATATTTTACAATGCGTATTGCAGGCACCTAAATTCATTTTTGTAATTTCATCGAAGCAATTTGCTTTTTATAAAAAAGGGAGCATTTCTCAATAAGGTATTCATCGGGGCGTATGTATTCATATCGATCACCTCGGCAATGCGCAAATAACAATTTTTAAACCATTATCTAATGAATAGAAAAGATTTTATTAAATCGTCCACTGTTTTGGCTGCATCATCGTTTTTCTTAAATGTCCAAGGTTCCAGTTTATTAGATCAGTCTATTCGAGTTGGACTGATTGGTGTAAATGGCATGGGCTGGTCAGATTTGAATTCATTATTAAAGAATGACGGGATTGTGTGTACGGCTCTTTGTGACGTAGATGATAATATTCTTAAAAAGAGAGCGGAAGAGCTGCGGAAAAGAAACATACACGTCGAAACTTTTGTGGATTATAAAAAGATGCTCCAGAGCTCACGTGTGGATGCAGTGATCATTGCAACGCCGGACCATTGGCATTGCCTGCAAATGGTAGATGCTGTCAATGCAGGAAAGCATGTGTATGTAGAGAAGCCCATTGGCAACTCTATTCTTGAATGTCAATTAATGGTTCAGGCTGCGAAAAAGAATAAGGCTATTGTTCAGGTTGGCCAATGGCAAAGAAGTCAGCAACATTTTCAAGACGCTATTGATTTTGTTCATTCTGGAAAATTGGGCAAAATAAGATTAGTAAAGGCTTGGTCCTACCAAGGGTGGAAAAGTGCTATTCCCGTTGTACCTGACGAACCAGTTCCGGCGGGTGTTCATTATACGGAATGGCTTGGACCGGCGCAAAAAAGACCATTTAATTTGAATCGATTTCATTTTAATTTTCGATGGTTTTGGGACTATGCGGGTGGCTTGATGACCGATTGGGGGGTACATATGTTGGACTATGCTTTACTTGGTATGAACGTTTCCGATCCAAAGTCTATTATGGCCTCAGGGGGAAAATTTGCTTTTCCAGATGACGCTGGACAAACGCCGGATACGATGACGGCCGTGTACGAGTTTGAGGGTTTTAATATTCAATGGGAACATGCCAAAGGAATTGATCTTGGTCCATATAACCGCAACCACGGTGTCGCATTTATTGGTAACAATGGTACGCTGGTTTTAAACCGGTCGGGATGGGAGGTGATTCCGGAAAAGGGGCGGATGGAAGCGGTCGCTATGCAACCTTCTTTAGACGACGGACTAGACAAGCACATGGAAAATTTCGTCACTGCCATTCGTCAACGTAATCCGCACTTACTTCATGCACCAATTGAAGTTGGCGCCCATATTGCCATCTTTTCTCAGCTGGGAAATATAGCATTCAGGACAGGACAAAAGCTCTATTGGAATAAAGAACAACAGAATTTTACGGATAAGAAGGCAAATCAGTACTTAGCATCGATTTATCATAATGGGTATAAATATCCAAAAGTATAATGCATTGCGACCGGTTGTTGATTAAAATGAATAATCAACAACCAATGGATCATTTCTGTACATCTTTGAGGACAAATTCATTTGCAAGATCGATCTCCTCACGATTGATGCTATGACCTCCGTTTGAATATATTGCGAGCTTTACGTTCGCATTCATTTTTTCGAAGATGGATGCTGTTGTTTTGACACGTTCTAATGGAACGTGAAAATCAGGATCGCTAGTGCCGAGTAGAATTGGAGTCTGTGCAAAATCTCCGCTGTAATTCTCGTGGTTAATTTCCTCACCAATCACGCCGCCGATAATTGCGACAGCACCTCCATAATGCTGTGCATGGCGTGCAAGATATTCGAGCGTTAAGCAAGCTCCTTGAGAGAATCCGAAAAAATAAATGTCTTTGGCGAGGATTCCCCGCGCTAAAGCCAGTTGAACGGTATGATCGATTAAGGTCAGTGCCGCACTCAACCACGGTTCGTTCTGTTGAACCGGAGCAATAAAAGAGAAGGGATACCAACTTTGATTTTCAGCTTGTGGTGCCAGCAGTGCAAAATTATCGACCTGAAGATACGATGACAGGCTAAGTATATCTTCGGCACTTCCGCCCCGACCATGGATCATGATGATCGCTTTTTTTGCCTGTTCTAAATTGTGGCCGGCTCTCTTTATGTTTATTGGATGACTCATGTTGCGTTTTCTTTTTTGATAATTATGTCGTTCTTCTAAACCAAATATCTTGATAGCGCTCGGGATGACGATGAAATTGTGCATTTACATAAGGACATAATGGAACAATTTTCATGTTGTTTTCGCGGGCATAAGATACGAGCTTTTCAAGAAGTATTTTTGCAAATCCTCTGCCCTCATACGCATTATTTACCTCGGTGTGGTAAACAACGAGATTGCCATCGATGATCGCAATGTTCATTAAGCCGGCTTTATGATTATCGGAGAATAATTGCAGTTCGCCACGTTGATTTTTGTCCAGGATAATTTCAGTTCTTTCCATAGCTCTTTTTTTGCAAGTGATATTGATATGATTTAGTTATCTAGTCTATTTTCGGTAATATTTCTTCAATTTGTAATCGATGGCTTTCATACTGCTTTGGCAATTTGAGTGCCGAACCTAAACTTGATAAAGGTTCATCCGCTGTAAAGCCGGGGTTATCGGTAGCGATTTCAAAAAGTACGCCTCCTGGTTCACGAAAGTATAACGAGAAAAAATAGTCTCTATTTATTTTAGGCGTGATATCTAATCCTGCTGAAAGTATTTTTTCGCGGTACTCCATCAAAACGTTATCGTCTTTCACGCGAAATGCGACATGATGGTTTGTACCGGCCGCATTTTTGCCGTAGGTCATATTTTCATCTGCGATGATGTCGACGATGTTGGCCGTGGCTATACTGTCCGTCGTCAATCGATAACGATTGTCAATCTGCCGGCTAAGCGTATAGCCTAAAATATCGGTCAGTATTTTTAAGGTTGGCTCGGCCTTTCTTAATGAAAGCGTGACATTATGAAAGCCTTTTAAAGCATTTTCTGCTTGGATATCGGTGGTTGTCCAAGGATTTCTTGGGTCATTTGTTTCAATAAATTGAAGCTGCAACCCGTCAGGATCATTAAATGAAATTAGTCTCTCTCCAAAAATCTCACCTTCTATCCAATGGATCTGATGTTGTGTTAAGCGATTTCCCCAAAAATCTAGACTGCCTTTCGGTACAGAATAGCCGATGTGGGTAGCCATTCCTGCACCTGATGCTCCTTTTCCGATACCTTCCCAGGGGAAAAAAGTAAGGATAGTACCAGGTTCTCCCAATTCATTGCCGAAGTAGAAGTGGTAAGTGCCGGGATCGTCAAAGTTTACCGTTTTCTTTACAAGACGGACACCCAGTACTTGCGTATAAAAATCGAGATTTCGTTTTGCATTATCGGCTATCGCAGTAATGTGATGCAATCCTAATATTTTATTTTCCATATTAACGTATTATGTTTTCTTGACTAATGTAAAGTTACGCCAACCCAAAGGAAGTTTTATTGAACTAGATTAATAAAATCAATTGTGTATCAATAACGGTATCTCTGTAAATTAAAGTTGAAAATAACTTATTTATTAGGAATATAGGCGATGAATTTTTGCCATACAACAACTATTCTTCGCAGTGTTTGTTCTTAATAAAACATTATTTGATCAATTTCCTTATTATTTACGCGGCGTTCAGTAATGTTTTTGTTAACTTCACAGTGATAATAAACCTGATCTAAATACTGGAGATAAATGGTAAATAATGTTTTTCCTGAAAATGAGTTAAGAAGGATAGAAAAACTGAAATCCTATGAGTTAATGGGGCTCGGGAAAGACCCGGAATTAGATGTTTTTGCGCAGGCAGCCTGTTTGATTACAGATTGTCCTGCTGCTCTAATTGCCATGATGGAACAAGAAACGCAACGTATTCAGAGTTGCGTTGGGATAGCGTTGGACACTGTGGACAGGAAGAATACCGTCTGTCAGTATACGATCATGAGTAAAGAAGTGCTCATCATTGAAGACACTTTTAACGATGTTCGCTCTTCTTCCAATCCCTTGATTCGCGAGGGAAATATCCGTTTTTACGCGGGGGTCCCGCTTTTGGACGATGATGGTGATGCGCTTGGGACAATTTGCGTGATTGATTTCCATCCCAAACAGCTTTCAGAGAAACAGGTCAGCTCCCTGGCAGAATTAGGCAAGGCAGCGACCAAGATATTACTGGGAAAGCATCGAAAAAAACAGGCGGGTTATTTCGCTGAAATTTTTCATTTGACCAACAATATCATTTGTGTTTTGGATGATATGCACAATGTTAAAGATGTTAATCCTGCATTTAGTAAAGTTTTGGGATTGTCCCGCTCGGACAGCTTAGGCAAATCTATTTTCACTTTATTGGGTGATACTGAAGAAAAATTAGCATTCGACTTGAACCGGGTAGCGGAAACAAAATACGGTATCCAAAGCAGTAGTACGACTCGAATGGAGAACGGCCAAATGGTGGAGATTGAATGGAATTTTAAATTTGATGCAGTCAACCGTGATATTTTGGCTTTTGGCAGAAATGTGACAGCGGAACGGGAAGAAAAACTGAAACTGGAAAATTCTGAGCGTAGATTCCGTAGCTTTTTTGAAAATGCCATTGGCCTGATGAGCATGCATGATATGGAAGGCAATATTTTATCAGTTAATGAAAAAGGAAGAGAGTTATTAGGTTATTCCAAAGAGGAGGTCAAAGGACTTAATCTAAAAAACTTGGTCCCGGCTCATCATGTTGCTTTAGTCGCAGATTATCTTCAACGTATTGCGAGCAACCGAGAGGATTCAGGAATGATGGTTTTGCAAACAAAAGATGGTGAAGATATCTCTTGGCTTTATCATAACATGCTAGAAACTGATGAAAATGGAAAGTCTTACGTTGTCAGCACTGCGTTAAATATGACGGATCGGCTACGGCTTGAAAATGATCTTTTGCATACCAAGCAGATCTTAGAACAGACAAATGCTGTCGCTCAAGTTGGTGGATGGGAGGTAGACCTGGTTAACAATAAGGTCTATTGGTCGGATTCTACAAAGCTTATCCATGGTGTACCTCTTGATTTTACACCGGATTTTGAGCATGCTATCGGATTTTATGAACAGGAGAGTCAGGGCACATTGCGACGAGTATTTGAAGAGGCAATTGCTTCCAGGACACCTTATGATACGGAATTACGTCTACTAAAGCAAAGCGGCGAGTCGATTTGGGTACGCGTAAAGGGTATTCCCGAATTTGAAAATGATTTATGCAAACGTGTGTATGGAATTATACAGGATATCGATCATAGTAAATCGCTATTTCTGGAATTAGAACGCAAAGAATCGATGTTACGCGCCTTTGTAGATTACGTTCCGGCTTCTGTTGCTATGTTTGACCGTGATTTTAACTATATTTCGGTTAGTAATCAATGGTTGGAAGACTTTCATGATGGGGCCAGTTTACCGACTAATAGTAACTTTTTGGATCTTTTTCCTCATATTCCGGAAAATAGAAAAAAAATATACCGCGATGCTTTGGGTGGCATACCTTATAAGAATAGGGATGAGATTATTCAGGCTGGTGGATTGGCCGAAGCGCAGCATTTCAATTGGGAAGTTAGACCATGGCATCTTGCTGATGGAAGTATCGGCGGGATCATTATTTTTACGCAGAACATAACAGAGTCAGTAAAAATAAATGATGAATTGAAATTAGCAAAAGAACTAGCCGTGCTAGCCAGTAAAGCAAAGTCCGAATTCCTGGCCAATATGAGCCACGAAATTCGAACACCTTTAAACGGGGTGATCGGATTTTCGGACTTATTGCTGAAAACGCCATTAAATGATACGCAGTTGCAGTATCTTGGCTATATCAATGAATCGGGGAATAGCTTGCTCAATATTATTAATGACATTTTGGATTTTTCAAAAATTGAATCCGGAAAACTTGAATTATTTGTTGATAAATATAATATATATGATGTAGCTAATCAGGTTATTAATGTTGTTCTCTATCAAGCCCAGCGAAAGGATGTCGAACTGCTTCTGAATATTGAGCAGGGGCTACCCGCTTTTGTTTGGATTGATGAATCACGTATCAAGCAAGTATTGGTGAATCTGTTGGGCAATGCTGTGAAGTTCACAGAAAAAGGCGAGATCGAATTTAAGATCAGTAAGCGCTATAATAGCGAGGATAAATTAGCGCTACGTTTTGAAGTCAGAGATACTGGTATTGGAATTCCGCCCGACAAGCAACAACGTATATTTGATGCTTTCACCCAAGAAGATAGTTCCGTAAGTAAACGTTATGGTGGCACCGGACTTGGTTTGACAATCTCTAACAACCTGTTGAAATATATGGGAAGCAAACTGAATTTGGTGAGCAAAATGGGCGTCGGGTCCACATTCTTCTTTGATATTGAGGTCCGATTTGAAGAACAGGAGGATATAGATACAGAACTACCTTTAAATCGTGTCCTTGTTGTTGATGATAACGCTAATAATCGGATCATTCTTCAACATATGCTATCGTATAAGAACGTCGACTCTGTACTCGCGGCTAATGGTATGGAAGCTTTACAGTTATTGATGAAAGGTGAAAGGTTCGATGTTATTTTAATGGACTATCATATGCCGATATTATCGGGCCTAGAAACGATCGGTAAAATCAAAGAACTCTTTCTGAAGCAAGAGGAAGGCATTCCATTGATTGTGTTGCATACCTCATCGGAAGAGCATGAGGTGATTTCGGCATTCCGACAGGAAGAGCATTCTTTCTGTTTGCTTAAACCCATTAAGTCAGAAGAGTTATATTCAACACTTCGCCGAGCGATCCAGCAAAATAGGCAAGAAGCCGTCCAATCAAAAGCTAATGAAAATTTGTCTGTGTCTTCAGATTTTTATCATAAGGAAATTCAGGTCTTATTGGCAGATGATAATGCGGTCAATATGGCGCTCAATTTGCGCATTATGGCCAGTATAATGCCGGGTGCACGCCTGACAGAAGTGTCTGATGGCGCTCAGGCCATTGAGGCCTGTAGGAAGAAGACATTTGATTTTATTTTAATGGATGTTCAGATGCCTGAGGTCGATGGTATTGAAGCTACCAAACAGATTCGCCAGATTAAAGGTTACGCCGAAACACCTATAATTGGTGTTACAGCCGGTAATATTTCGGGAGAAAGGGAACGCTGTCTAGCGGCGGGGATGTCCGATTTTTTAGCTAAGCCTATTCGACAACAAGATTTGTACATAGCGTTGGATAAAGCAATATCCGGTACTCCTATTGCTGACGACGCCTCCGAATTAGCACACGGCGATCAACATTTAGACATGCATCGCTTGGATGAACAGGCCGGTGATGATCCTGCATTTTTAGCTTTTTTTCTGGATTTGGTCGTACGGGAGATAACAGGGGCTAGAAAGCAGCTACAGGTGGCAATCCATGCAGATGATTTTGTCCATGTCAAGGAGCTGCTACACAAATTGCGGGGCACTGCTTCAACAGCAGGGCTTGTCAAATTGGCCGAGATGACAAAAGAATTGGAAACAAGTTCGACCATTGAAACTGATCTTGCGAACGCTTTCAGAGCAATTGAACAAGAAATGGATATAGGTTTGGAACTCATTACAAAAATTTTAAATAAATAACGCTATGTTGATTTTAATAGCTGAAGACGACGAATTGATATTACGTACTGTTGAACACAAGTTGGTAAAAGAAGGGCACGAAGTAGTGTTGACCAGAAATGGTCGTGAAGCGATAGAGAAAATTAATGAACTGGATTTGGATTTAATTGTGACGGACATTATGATGCCTTTTGCTTCTGGTATTGAAATCCTTTCGGCGATTAAGCGTGTTGGAAAGGAGATTCCTGTCATTGTATTGTCGAGTATGGGCCAGGAGGAGGTTGTGGTCGATGCCTTCGATTTAGGAGCATCAGATTTTATGGTTAAGCCATTTAGTCCAAACGAGCTCATTCTCAGAATAAAACGCCTAAAAAATAAATAAACAATATGTATCACCATATCGCACTACATGAACTTATTCTTGCGATAGTTATCGTGTTGATCTTAGTACTGTTGTTGATTATTACAGTATTGGGTTACAGCTTCTATAGTTATCGAATACTTCATAATAAGCAATCTTGGAGAGAAATCATCGAGCATAAGATTATGGAGACAATCGTAGGGAATGATGACCGTAGTGATAGCGATAAGGAATTTGCGGAACATTTAAAGGAGCCTTCATTTCGGGCACTTTTTTTAGATGTACTGGTTGATTCGGATAGAAAATTTTCTGGTGGTGCTAAACAATCGATTAATAGGCTGTTTCGTGATTTTGAACTCGAGGATGAAGCCTGGCGTAAACTCAGGCATCGCAGCGGCTATTTGGTAGCCGGCGGTGTTCAGGAGCTTGCAGCGATGAATGTTGAAGCTGCAATACCTGAAATCATGGCGAAGTTGAACGATCCCCGAACTGCTGTTTATCAGGAGGCCCAATATGCAATTGTCAGTTTTAAGGGATACGAAGGCCTTGGCTTTTTGGAGCATTTCGATAAGCCGTTATCAGATTGGCAACAGTTGCGCTTATTGTATTCCATTCATGATATACCGGAACAATCTGATTTGCAAGTTGATCATTGGATTAATAGCACAAATGATTCGGTTGTTGTATTCACTTTACGTCTAATCCGAAAATTCAGATTGATGACCCTCTATACGGCGGTTCATAACCTGTTGGCTCACCCATCGACGATGGTTCGTGTACAGGCTGTAAGAACTTTACAGGCCATCGAGCATCGTGGGACAATTCAGCAATTTATACAGAGTTTCGATCTGCAGCCACTCGCAGTGCAGAATGAGATTCTGAAAGCGATGAAGATAGCCAAGAGTAAAGAAAGCGAGCATTTTCTTAAAGAACTACTGTGGAATCATCCCCAAGTATCAATTAAAATTTCTGCCGCCGAAGTACTTGTCGTTCTTGGAGAAGAACACTATTTGCAGGAGGTATCACAAGCTGGAGATACCTACGACGAACTTAGACGAATTATTAAACACGCTTTGCAAGAGAAAAAATGTTAGAGTTTTCCCATATCGCATATGAAATTATAGTTTGGTTATTTTTGCTTTATTCCGGGGCGGTATTTCTTATTTATACTTGGATAGGATTATATGCTTATGGAGCTGTGTTTCGTTACAAACATGATAATACGTCTACGGACTATAGTATTATTGCCACCAATCCCAATGCACCTACATTCAGTCTGATTGCACCAGCCTATAACGAGGGCATGACCATCGTTGAGAATGTGCGGTCCTTATTGTCGTTGTATTACCATAATCTAGAAATTATTATCGTAAATGATGGGAGTAAGGATGATTCTATATCAAAATTGATCACGTCTTATGAACTTGAACCGACGTCTTTCTTTGTTCAAGGAAACATTGAGACGAAGGAGATACGGGGAATCTATAAAAGTAAAAACCCGGCTTTTAAGAAGCTGATTGTTGTAGACAAAGCGAATGGCGGCAAGGCGGACGCGCTTAACGTTGGGGTGAATATCTCTTCTGGAGATTATATCGTTTGTATTGATGTGGATTGTATTTTAGAACAGGATGCGATTTTAAAATTAGCGAAGCCATTTCTAGAACAAACTGACAAACGCGTTATCGCTTGCGGTGGCGTTATCCGTTTGGCCAACAACTGTAACGTCGTGGATGGGTCTGTTGTGGATGTTAATTTGCCAAAGTCTTGGTTGGGGCGCACGCAAGCTTTAGAATATATCCGTGCTTTCATTTTAGGGCGAATGGCTTGGTCTAGAGCTTCGGGATTAATTCTGATTTCAGGTGCATTTGGCGCTTTTGACCGCGAGATTGTGTTGGCTTGTGGAGGCTACGACAGAAATACGGTTGGGGAGGACATGGAGCTTGTTGTTCGTATGCGTCGCTATATGGAAGATCAAAAGCAGGCTTATGAGGTCGTTAATATTCCTGATCCCTTATGCTGGACGGAGGTGCCAGAGTCTAAGGAGGTGCTGCGCAAGCAGCGTAATCGTTGGATGCGCGGCACTATGGAAACCTTATGGAAGCATCGCAAACTCATGTTCAATCCGAAGTATGGCCGTTTCGGTATGGTTAGCATGCCTTATTGGTTTTTCTTTGAATTTTTGGGCCCCATTGTCGAATTTACAGGTTACATTGTCTTTCTGATCTTTTTTATACTCGGAATCATCAACTGGTCATTTTTCTTTGCACTTTTTGCACTAGTTATTGCTTCGGGAATTTTGTATTCAATCTATGCGATCCTGGTTGACCTTGTTAGCCACCAGGTCTATTCAAAGAAGCGCGACCTTTCGACGTTAATAACTACCGCCATCCTAGAACCACTTTACTTTCACCCCATTGTTGTTAAAGCTGGCGTACAAGGGGTGGTTGACTACTTTCGTAAGCAGCATGGCTGGGGAGAAATGACTCGACAAGGCTTTCAGCAGAAGGATGTGAATGAATCGGTTTGGAAATACATCGGTCAACGTTTGAATCGGTCGTTAAAAAGCTTGGGGCCGGTGATGGTAATATTCGTCGCGCTCTACCTGTTATCCGTTGGTGTAGAATGGTGGTGGTACGGCCGTCGATTTGTTCAGCTTTCGGAGGTCCATGCAGGCAAATACCTTTTTTTGGACAATATCTTATTTATTTTCCAATCATTAGCCTGTTTGGGCATGGGTTATTTATTGCTTCAATTTATAAGCAGTTTCTGGGCTAGAGTACTGATCGTCATTTCTTTTTCGTTTATTGTCGTCATGCAATTTATCTTATTTCTCTATTTTGGTGAATCGAGAAATTTGCTTGGAGCTGATATGTTCTACTACAGTTCGGAAGAGATGAAGCAAATTTTGGAGGCTAGCGGTATGTTGAGTTTTACTAATATTGCGTTGCTTTTATTATTGATAGTGATTTCTTGGGTTCCCCTTTGGATTGCGAATAAGCAAACGTTCAAGAGTTCCTATGTGGGTATTTCTTTGTTATCTTTAGGCGTTGTATCGTTCTTTTTGTCTTCAAGTTCACTTTTGGGCAGTAGCACAGAAAAGGATGAGTTTGTGGCAAACGCAAGCCGTAGTAAATGGCGTTATTTCTTTAATTCCAATTTATCAAATTATGTGGATGAGCATCCGGGTATGCTCGCAATGTTCCATAAAGAGGAGGAGGATACAAAGGTGTTGGACACTAAATTTCCTTTTTTGAAAAAAGAAGATACCAAAGATTTTCTAGGAACACACCTTCAGAAAACGACGAAAGTGCCCAATTTAGTTATTCTCGTCATTGAGGGGTTAGGGCATGCCTATAGCGCTGAAAATGGCTATATCGGTAACTTCACGCCTTTTATCGGTAGATTGAAACAACAATCGCTGTATTGGGACAATAACATGAGTTCTTCAGGGCGGACATTTTCTGTTCTGCCTACGATAACAGGCTCACTACCTTTTGCTATGCACGGTTTTTTAGAGCAGGATACCTTACCAGACAATTTCAATCTATTTAATATTCTAAAGAGCAATGGATTTAATACTGGTTTTTTCTACGGCGGTCATTCAAATTTTGATTTCATGAAGAAGTTCATGGATTATAATAAAATTGATATGCTCATTGATCAGGCAGCATTTGGTCCTCCGTATAAGAAATTGCCTGAAAAAGGAGGGGAAAGTTGGGGATATGAAGACCAAGCTGTATTTAGTAAGCTTCTTGAGGTACAGAAAGTGCAGCAACAGCCCTATTTCCATGTGCTTTTGACCTTATCTACACATAATCCATTTTTGATTAATAACGCGGCACATTATGAGCAATTATTTGATCAACGTATGGCGACGTTGAACCTTAAGGCAGAACAAAAAAAGTGGGCTTTAGAAAACCGTACGCAGCTGGTCTCGGTGTTGAATTTGGATGATGCGATGGAACAATTTTTTGAATCGTACAAAAAGAGAGCAGATTTTGCAAATACGATTTTTGTCATCACTGGCGACCATGCGATGCCAGAGATACCTTTACAAAGCAAAATTGATCGCTATCATGTTCCGCTATTGATTTATTCGCCACTTTTAAAGGCTCCTAAGACTTTTCATCATTTTGTCAGTCACTTTGATGTTGCACCTTCCGTATTGGCTTACTATCGAGAGAACTTTGGCGTGAAAACTCCATCTCAAGTTACTTGGATAGGTGAGGGCCTCGATAAAGGGGCATCGGCACAGGGTAATGGCATCGGTATGATGCAGAGTAAAAATCAGTTGATTGATTTTGTAAGAGGTAATTACCATCTTTCCGACGGGCAATTGTATCAATTAGATGGTGTGCTCAATGAAGATATCGGCTCGGATAATGCGAAAGAGGAGGTTTCAAAGCGCTTTGAATTATTTAAGCGAAAGAATAAGCTATTTTATACACAAAAGCGACTTCTCCCGGATAGTGTCTATACCAATTATTTCAATCTGGCAGAAAAGCGCTAGAATTTTCGAATATAACCAAGGATGATGTCTAGTTGATTTCCTTTTTCTTTGGGACGGAATTCTTGGTTATAATAGGTGCCTGAAATCGAAAACAGATTGCTTTGCTTAACGGAGAAATTATATTCAGCCCCCACTTTGAACGTCTTTAATTTATAAGAAGCATTATCCAATAGATTGTTTCGGTTTTCTTCTGGGCTCAGACCGGTTCCAGCATTAAATCCAAAATAGTCGTTAGCCCCTTTGGTGTAATAACGTACTGTTCCTGTATACGATTGGGAGATATTTTTTTCACCAGGTGTGAGATAAGTCCTCAGATTGAACCACAAGTTTTGATAATATTTTCCTACTGAAGCCGTGTACATCCAGATATTGTCACTAAAATAAAGTTGACGATAACCAATTTCCCCTTCAAAGCTATTCGGAAGATTAGCATAAAGAGACAGTCCCGTTCTATATTTCGCAAAAATACCGACGTTATTGGAATAGCCCGCTCCGACATATAGGTAGAATATATTTGACAGACGCGGATAGGCCTCCATTTCAAACTGTACGCCATTTTCAGCAAATTTATTTGCATAATTGGTTCTAAAAATTACCGATCCTATTGGAGTCGCCCGCTTATAACTTAAGCCGATGATGTGCCAATTGTGATCAAATTGCTTGTCAAAATGAACAAAATTATAGGTCAGACCAATCGCATTTTTTGCTGTATACTCTTCAATATTTTTTGCCAATGCTCTGGCCTCCGTATTTTTTGGATTAATTGCCAACAAACTATGAATTGCCTTTTCGGCAGTTTCGTAGTGATCATTGCTATAGCTTATTTTGCCTTTTAGCAATAATAAATCCTGAGATTGCGGATGTATGCTTAGTCCTTTATCGGTAATTGCAATTGCTCTGTCAGCCTGATCGTTCCAATATTCAAGTGAAGCGTAGGCTAAAAAGAAATCCTCATCGGTGGTGTTTTTTCTATCCAGTTCTGTAAAGATGGCCCTTGCTGAATCTATCTTATCGGACCATGTATAAATGCGCGCTAAAAAAATATTGATATCCGTGTAGTCCGGTGCTTGAAGAAGAGCCTGTTTGGACAATTGAATCGCTTGTGGATAATCTTTTGAATCAAAAGCGACCTTTCGCGCTTTTGCAAAGAGATCGTCGGCAGTGAGTTTTGTCTCTTGTGCGATGGAGAATAAAGGTATAAGCGATAGGGAGAGTAATGGATAAATTACTTTTTTCATTCCGGATTGTATAGTTGACATTTAAGCTTGCTAATATATAAACTAAAATTAGCAAAATTTGTTTGTGCACAGTTGTTTTAAATAAATTTTTGAGCGCTCGTGAATCCCTCTAACCCATTTATGGAATACCGTTTAGGATCGACCGTTAGAATGAAAGTTTAGAAAACCGCCAATGCAAGGTATCGATAATGGTTAACTGGTTGCTGTCTACAGGTAAACCGGTTATTATTTTGAGTACTTGCATAGCCATCATGCTACCTATGATCCCTGGTAGTGGGCCAAGTACTCCATTTTTATCGCAATTTGGAAACTGATCGGGGTTTGGGGGGGGGGGAAAGATATCCAACAGGTTTTTACTGCCTTCAAAGTTAAAAACTGCCAGCTGTCCTTCAAAGCCGTATATGCTCCCATATACCAAGGGTTTATCGAGTTGCAAGCAGATTTGATTCAGGAGGTAACGCGTCGTGAAGTTATCCGAGCAATCTACTATTATTTGATAGGGAGCAAGAATAGCAGCTGCGTTGTGGGGTTCTATTTTTACCGGAACGGTATGAAAATCAATCGTACTATTATGCTCTCGAATATAGTCGTGGGCACTTTCAGTTTTCGTTTTGTGAATGTTGTTTTCGGAGTGAATGATCTGTCTATTTAAATTGTGGAGTTCAACGTGGTCAAAATCAGCCAGGCCAAGTTTACCTATACCTGCAGCGGCTAAATATTGAAGGACGGGACTCCCTAGCCCCCCCGCGCCAACAATCAATACCTTGGCATTCATGATTTTTCGTTGTCCGGAGACGCCAATTTCATCGATAAAAATCTGCCGGCTATAGCGCTCAAAAATGTTATCTTTTTTCATGTATTTAACGTACTATGCCAGCGAAATTGGTTTCCCAGTCTTTCATTACCGGCGAGTATCCCATTTTTCGGATTTGATTTTTTATTGTTTCCATATCCCTTTCATCGCTTACTTCAAATTGTTCTAAAGCTTGTGGATCGACAACATAGCCCCCGGGATTTGTTTTTGATGCAGCGCTCATCGTCGTTACTCCAATGGGTATAATATGATCTCTAAAAGTTTCGTTTTCCCTTGTGGAAATAGAGATTTCCAAATTTTCATTCCACAGGCGATATGCACAGATCAGCTGCAGTAGATCGCGGTCGGCCAAATGAAAATTTGGTGCCACAGAGCCAGCAGCTGGACGCAGCCGTGGAAAGGAAATTGAATAACGAGTCTGCCAATAATGTTTTTGTAAATAAGCAATGTGTGCGGTGGTAAAGAAACTGTCCACCCGCCAGTCTTCGAGCCCCAGTAATACACCCAATCCGATTTTATGGATGCCTGCCCGGCCTATACGATCAGGTGTATCCAAACGATAATCAAAATTTGACTTTTTTCCTTTGGGATGATATTGCTTATAAACTTCCCGGTGGTATGTCTCCTGATAAACCAAGATGGCATATACGCCAGCGGCATGCAATAACTCGTACTCGGATTGTTCCAACGGTTGTACCTCAATGGATATCTGGGAAAAATGGGACTTTAGAAGTTGAATAGCATGTAGGAAATAATTGATTTCAACAGTTTTGTTAGCTTCTCCGCTAACGAGGAGGATATGGTTGACTCCCATAGATTTAAGTGCCATCGCTTCCAGTAACAACTCGGTATCGCTGAGCGTCTTTCGCCTGATTTTGTTGTCCATGCTGAAACCACAATAAGTGCAAATATTTTGGCACTCATTGCTGAGGTAAAGGGGAGCATACAGCTGAATAGTTTTGCCGAATCGGCGCTGTGTGAGTTGTTGTGTCTTTTGAGCCATTTGTTCCAGATATGGAGCCGCTGCCGGAGCGGTAAGTGTGCCAAAATCATATAGGGTCAAATGATCCTTATTTAGCACATGCTGTACATCCCGATCTGTGGTGCTGTAAATTTGCATTTGGATTTCATCCCAGGAGTATTGATTGAAAAGCATTTTAAAATCGGTCATAATGCAATGATTAGTCTAACAAAAATGAAGTTAACGGGCTCGAAGCGACGGCATGTGCTCCGACCTTTCCTAAGCCGGCCTCATAGGCTCTTCGTCCAGCTGTAACCGCTTCTTTGAATGCTGCGGCCATGCGTACGGGGTTATTGGAAATGGCAATTGCCGTATTCACTAAAACAGCGTCTGCTCCGATTTCCATAGCTTTGGCGGCATCGGAAGGCGCTCCGATGCCAGCATCTATAACGACGGGTACGTTACTTTGTTCAATGATAATTTCAAGAAAGTCCAAAGTACGAAGTCCTTTATTACTGCCAATAGGAGCACCTAGAGGCATAACTGCTGCTGTGCCTGCATTTTCCAGCCTTTTACAAAGTACTGGATCTGCATGGATATATGGCATGACGACGAACCCCAATTTGGCCAACGATTCAGTTGCGCGTAAGGTTTCAATGGGATCAGGCAATAGATAGCGAGGATCGGGATGAATTTCCAACTTTACCCAGTTTGTTTCCAAAGCCTCTCGTGCAAGTTGGGCTGCGAGTACCGCTTCTTGAGCAGTACGTGCTCCCGAGGTATTGGGAAGCAAATGAATATTTTTCAGATGGAGGGCATTCAGGATATTATCGTCTACGGTGTTCTGATCGATGCGTTTGAGGGCCACGGTAACCAACTGGGAAGCCGAAGATTCAATGGCATGGCTCATTTCTGTGAGATTGCCGAACTTGCCCGTACCCAAAAATAACCTGGATTCAAATACGCGATCGGCTATGGTTAAATTGCTCATATTAAAATTTTGTTGATTGATGAAACGATTGCTGGATTATGGGTTATACGAGCGGAAAGTGCAATTCCATAAACTCCAGTTTGTAATAGCTGTTGAATGTCTTCGAGGTGGGCTATACCGCCTATCGCGAATATCGGGATAGGGGATAACCCTTCTCGTCTGACCTGCCTAATGATATTTTCATATCCGTCAAGCCCCAATACGGGACTTAGTTTTTGTTTTGTCGTCGTAAATCGGAATGGTCCAAGCCCGATATAGTCACAATTTTCGGTTATTCTTTGATTTACATCTGTAAAGCTATTGGCAGTACCGCCGATTATTTTTCCTGGCCCCAATAGCTTCCTTGCCGAAGCGATACTGCCGTCCTCCAGTCCGAGATGTACGCCGTCTGCGTCTACAGCCGCTGCAAGTCTAGGATGATCATTGATGATACAGGTGGCGCCGTATAGCGAACACACGTTTTTGATCTCTTCTGCCAATCTGTAAACATGCTCTTGGCGAGCTCCTTTCCACCTAACTTGTATCCATTTGACACCAGCATCAAGAGCCTTTAAAATATTATCTTTCTGTGCAGCTAATGTTTGTCCTTGTGATATGTATTGGAGTTTTTCCATAGTTTTTGTTGACATGCAATGAAATTTTGAATTGGGTCTGGATGCTGCCATAAAGCGCCATACAAAGCAATTCCATCTGCGCCTTCCTGCAATGGGAGGAGGCAGTTAGCTTGGTTTATACCGCCAAGTGCTATCAGACGAACCGTAAAATTAACGCGTTTTGGAAGTTGATTCAGTTGGGCATTATCTCGTCCGTATCCTTTTTTTGAAATACTCGGAAATATCGGACTGAGAAGAGCATAAGCCCAGCATTCATCCAGTTTGTTGAATGCCAGGATATCATGTACAGATGTTGAGCAAATAATTGGAGCGTTCATCTGACTGGAGGGGCTATGCTGTCTACTCCATTCATTTATATGAATGCGTGCGATCCCAAGTTCGGCCGACAGGTGAGGGTGGGAATGGAGGACCAACTTTTCAAGATATGCAGGATCTATTGATTCTACATATCTTGCCATTTGTAAGTCTGTAAAATGATATTTGCGTAAGTGCAGGAAATCGAGTCCCTTCTCAAAAAGTGTATGGAGAACCGCTTTTTCGGCATCTATGGTCTCTTCCGGCGTTAGTGCAATGATCATGAATAGATTTCTTTACCCTGTGCGATAAATTCTTGCGATTTTTCAAGCATACCCTGCGCTGCACTATCACGTATTTCTTGCGTAATTTTCATGGAGCAAAATTTGGGGCCACACATGGAACAGAAATGAGCGACTTTAGCTGCATCTGCAGGCAAGGTTTCGTCATGATATTCCCGTGCGGTATCCGGATCTAGTGAAAGATTGAATTGATCTTCCCATCTGAATTCAAATCTTGCTTTACTTAAAGCATTGTCACGATACTGTGCTCCAGGGTGTCCTTTAGCCAAATCAGCAGCATGCGCGGCTAGTTTGTACGTGATGACACCATCTTTAACATCTTTTTTATTGGGTAATCCGAGGTGTTCTTTTGGGGTAACATAACAAAGCATGGCACAACCGTACCAACCTATCATCGCGGCTCCAATGGCCGAAGTAATATGGTCATATCCCGGAGCAATATCAGTGGTAAGCGGGCCTAAGGTATAAAATGGAACTTCATTACAACATTCCAGTTGTTTGTCCATATTTTCTTTGATCAGTTGCATTGGGACGTGACCGGGGCCCTCTATCATTACCTGAACATCGTGTTTCCAGGCGATCTTCGCAAGTTCACCCAATGTTTCGAGTTCAGCAAATTGAGCCGCATCGTTGGCGTCCGCAATAGCTCCAGGGCGAAGACCATCGCCAAGTGAAAAAGCGACGTCATATTGTTTCATAATCGAGCAGATTTCATCAAAATGGGTATAAAGAAAGTTTTCTTTGTGGTGAAAAAGACACCATTTAGCCATGATGGAACCACCTCTTGAGACGATACCAGTTACCCTTGAAGCTGTAAGATGAATATAGCGAAGCAGTACACCTGCATGTATAGTAAAGTATGAAACACCTTGTTCTGCCTGTTCGATCAAGGTGTCTTTAAATATCTCCCAAGTAAGGTCTTCGGCTACCCCTTTTACTTTTTCTAATGCTTGATAGATTGGTACGGTGCCGATTGGAACGGGTGAATTGCGGATGATCCACTCGCGGGTTTCATGAATATTTTTACCTGTGGAGAGATCCATGATGGTGTCGGCCCCCCAACGGCAGGCCCAAACCGCTTTCTCAACTTCCTCTTCGATACTCGAGCTAACAGCACTATTGCCAATGTTGGCATTGATCTTAACCAGGAAATTACGGCCAATGATCATCGGTTCACTTTCAGGGTGATTGATATTATTGGGAATGATCGCTCTCCCGGCAGCGATTTCTTCGCGGACAAACTCGGGAGTAATCTTTTTTTTAGGTGTTCTGGCGCCAAAGTTTTCACCTGTATGCTGATGATCCATTCCAGGTGTGGTGGCTACTAGCTGCTCGATACGTTGATTTTCCCGGATAGCTACGTACTCCATTTCGGGGGTAATGATGCCTTTCTTTGCATAATGTAATTGGGTGACATTTCCGCCAGAAGTGGCCACCTTCGGTTTATGACTATAGGCAAATCGGAGCGCATCAAGCGTTGGATCAAAGAGCCTTTTTTGTCCGTATTGGGATGTAATGTTGGCTAGCTGGGTTACGTCCTGGCGATTCAATATCCATTGTTCGCGAAGCCGCGGGAGACCTTTTCGGATATCGATCTGAAAATCCTCATCGGTATATGGACCAGAAGTATCGTAGATTGTGATAGGGGGATTAATTTCTACTTGTCCATTGCTCAATTTAGTTGGACTTAAAGAAATTTGGCGCATAGCAACTTGAATAGGAAATAGCGTTCCAGGTACAAAAATTTTCTTTGAGTTGGGAAAAGGGGATTGCGTAATTGTTTCAGCTGTCATTTTTCTGAATTGAAGTGAATGATTAGGGTGATTTTTTTAAAATCATTATCCGCCTTGCGATGCGGTTATTAAGATGATTTGATCGTGAGGATTGAGTGTTGTTGTAGCCCAATCTTCCTTGGGTATAACATGGTTGTTGATGGCAGCGGCAACACCTTGGGTTTTGCCAGATAATTCCAAGACCAATAATTCCTCAAGTGAAGAAGGGGCGGGGTCGAAAAATCGAATTTGATGGTTTATTGTAAGTTCCATTCCTTAATTTTTTTGGTTAAACTTTAGGAATGGCTACACGAAGGTACAGCAAAGCACCTGTTAGACAGCTCACTTTTCCCTACGCCAGTATGATCCGGATCAGGTTCTAAGGGTAAAATCTCAGCCTGCACAAGCAGACACCCCTAAAGTTAAAACGAAGATAGTATTATTTTTTTGAAAGTTGCAAGAATTTTAATTTAAATGCCTCACAGATAGATCAGGAAAGTGCAGGTCGCGATTTGGGAAATATTTAATATATTCGTTTTTTAATCAGCTAAAACAATTTAACAGTCACCGACAATTATACCCTTTAATGCGTAGGATTTTATTAACAATACTATTGTGTATGACAAGTATTGCATATGCACAATCTAAGAATAACTGCACTGCTGTACAGTTGACATGCGAACATCTGGTCAATCCGCTAGGCATTGACGCATCCCGTCCGAGACTAAGCTGGCGCCTTGAAGACCAGCGAAGGGGCGCTTTACAACAAGCTTATCAGATTCTTTTAGGGCAAGATTCTCTTGAATTGTTACACGGGGCAAAAGCGCATTGGGACAGTGGAAAGCAGCTAAGTTCGGCGATGTTGGTGCAATATAATGGTACCGAGTTAAAGCCGCGGACAAAATACTTTTGGCGAGTTAAAGTATGGGACCGAGACGGCATTTCCAGCGTTTCAGCAATAGCATCTTTCGAGACTGGAATGATGGGGAAGGATCTTTGGACAGGAAAATGGATCAGTGACAATAAAGATATCAATGCGCGCAACGCTCCGTATTTTAGGACTGAATTCACTGCCAAGAAGCGAATAAAATCGGCTCGTGCTTATGTTGCTGCTGCCGGATTATATGAACTTTCTATTAATGGCGTGCGCATTGAAGACCACCGTCTTGATCCCATGTATACGCGATTTGATCGTCGAACACTTTATGTGGTAGAGGATGTTACCGGACAACTTCAACGAGGTGCGAACGCGATTGGCGTCGTTTTGGGAAATGGATGGTATAATCATCAACCGCTGGCGGTATGGAACTTTCATCAAGCCCCATGGCGAAATCGGCCAACATTCTGTTTGGAGCTTAAAATCGAGTATACAGACGGCACACAGGAAACGGTCGTTTCAGATAAGCAGTGGAAAACAGCTTCCGGTCCAATTATCTATAACAATATTTACACGGGTGAGCATTACGATGCTCGAATTGACATGCCCGGGTGGGATATGCCAAAATTTGAAGATTCAGCCTGGCAGACCGTTCAATATAGAACTGCTCCATCCACCTACATCGTTTCTCAACAAATGGTTCCGATTCGACTAGGAAATGTATTCAGACCAAAATCAGTCACAAAGATTGACCAGCGTACGTATGTTTTCGATATGGGGCAGAATATGGCGGGGATTACAAGGGTTCAGATAAAGGGGCCGAGGGGTACTGTTCTGCGTATTAAGCATGGTGAACGGTTACAGTCTGATGGCCGACTCGATCAGTCCAATATCGATATTTACTATCTTGGCGATAAGGAAAGCGAGCCATTTCAGACGGATATACTAACCTTAAGTGGTCGCGATGATGAGTTTATGGCTAAATTTGGTTATAAAGGCTTTCGTTATGTCGAGGTTAGCAGCAGCACAGCGATAGCTTTGGATAGTTCTGCTGTGACTGCCTATTTTATGCACAGCGATGTTGAACCTATCGGACAGCTTAAAACATCCTCGGAATTGATTAACAAACTATGGAAAGCGACCAACAATGCCTATTTGTCGAATTTGATGGGGTATCCTACGGACTGCCCGCAACGCGAAAAAAATGGTTGGACAGGGGATGGTCACCTGGCGATTGAAACTGCCCTGTATAATTTTGACGGTATTACAGTTTATGAAAAATGGCTGGCCGATCATCGTGATGAGCAACACGAGAATGGCGTATTACCAGATATTATTCCAACGGGTGGATGGGGGTATGGTACAGCGAATGGTCTTGACTGGACAAGCACCATCGCCATTATCCCTTGGCAGATCTATCAGTTTTATGGTGATCCGCGTGCATTGGAAGAATGCTACGATAATATTAAACGCTATGTCGATTATGTCGACGGCATCAGCCCCTCAGGCCTTACTACTTTTGGACGCGGAGATTGGGTTCCAGTTAAGGCTCAGTCCAATTTGGAACTGACGTCATCTGTTTATTTCTATGCTGATGCGACCATTTTGGCTGCAGCTGCAAAGTTGTTCGGAAAAACGGCAGACCATCAAAAATATGATCAACTTAGCAAAAGAATCAAGGCGGCAATTAATGCGAGATTTTTGAATGTTTCTAGTGGAATTTATAACAATGGAACACAGACGGAATTGAGTGTGCCGCTCTATTGGGGAGTTGTCCCTGACGAAATGAAAGCGAGGGTTGCGGCCAATCTAAATAGGAAAGTTGAAGGAGCTCACTTTCACTTGGACGTAGGGGTATTGGGAGCAAAAGCCCTCTTGAATGCATTGAAAGATAACGGGTATGGGGTTACCGCGTATAAAGTTGCGGTACAAGATACCTATCCGTCCTGGGGATGGTGGATTGTCAATGGGGCGACAACATTGTTAGAGAACTGGGATTTAAAAGCAACTCGGGATATTTCGGACAACCACATGATATTTGGTGAAATTGGTGGCTGGTTTTTTAAATCTATCGGCGGGATTCTTCCTGATCCCGAACAACCTGGATTCAAAAACATACTGTTGAAGCCTATTTTTCCTCAGGAATTGAAAGAATCATCCATCTCTTACGAATCACCCTATGGTAAAATTTTATCTCATTGGAAATTAAGTGGTAATAAGATTATATATGATGTTCAGATACCTCCAAATGCGACGGCGACATTTTATCCTCCAAATAATGTAAGCAATGGTAATATTATTGCATTGAAGGCTGGTAAACACCGGTTGGAATTGGAACTCAAGTAGCATTTTACTGGTATCAATCCTATTGTATTTGATTGATACCAGCAAAAATATTTTATATTTGGAAGAAATACGTGGAACGATTTTACCTCTTTGACTTCATCTTCCAATATAGGAAATTGAAGTCAATCGTATCAAAATGAAATTTTCATCTTTTGGAAACTTGTCGTAATTAGGTGCAACCAAAAAAATAGAATATTTTTAAAGGCGTTCTTTGTCGGATAAATTGACTGTCTAAATCATTATAGCGACGAGGAAATAAATACTAGCTAGATAATTGATAAAAATGGATACAAAATATCAAACAATTGATACAGCAAATTGGAAGCGAAGGGAGCACTTCGACATTTACCGTGGGGATGTAAAATGTGGTTTTAGCCTTACAGTTAAGCTCGATATATCGGCGGTGGTCCAATTTGTAAAAATGCGCGGTTATAAGTTCTATCCTGTCATGATTTACCTCCTTTCGAGGGCTGTGAACCAACATGCTGAATTCAAAATGGCAATGAGAGGTAGCGAATTAATTTGTTGGGACAGGGTTGACCCTATTTACACAATACTGCATAAAGAAGCCGAAACTTTTTCTGCATTGTCAATAGGATATCAGGAAAACTTTACCTCTTTTCTGCAGGAATACGAGCATGTTGCTGAAAAATACAGTGATAACAAGCTCTTTTTCCCAGAAAAACCGCCAAAAAACCATTTTAATATTTCTGCTCTTCCCTGGATTCATTTTGATAGTTTCAATCTTAATGTTGCAGATTTTAGCAATTATTTTTCACCGACATTTACGATTGGAAAATATAAGGTTGAAGGAGATAAGACCCTTATGCCATTGGCTATACAGGTACATCATGCCGTTTGTGATGGTCTGCATGTTGCCAAGCTGATCGATACGCTTGAAGCACTTTTTCAGGACGTCGAGTCTTTTTAGTCGATCGAAACTCTACATCCCATAGTGTTATTATAGTTACATATAGTTTAATTTTATTCTTTGTTTGCTATTTTAATACTGCTTTTTTTATTTTTTTGTATCTTTAGTATGTTTTTAAACTAAATAATCCTCGCATTGTTATTTTAATAGCATGCTAGCGATAGGCATCAAATTGGTTTTTGCAATTCATATTCAAATGAAGTATACATTATATAGGGAACAACAATTAGCTTGCGATATAGCGCGCGCTTGGAGTTTTTTTTCGTCTCCACAAAATCTTGCTCAAATAACGCCAAAGGACATGGGCTTTGTGGTTGTTTCGGAATTTAATGGAGAAGAAATCGTAAAGGGGATGGTCATCGATTATTTAGTATCTCCAATTTTTCGAATTCCGTTGAAGTGGAAGACCAAAATAACACAGGTGGAAAAGAATAAGAGTTTTACTGATTTTCAGTTAAAAGGACCTTATCGATTTTGGAATCATTTTCATGAATTTATTTCAAATGAAAAAGGCGTGTTGATGAAAGATACTGTTGTTTATGAATTGCCCTTCGGAATATTAGGCACAGTTGCGCACAGTATATTTGTTAAAAGGAAATTAGATCAAATTTTTGATTATCGCTATGAGATTTTAGAAGAGCTATTTAATCGTAATAAAAAGGTATGATAGCTACTCTTTAATCGCCTATCGATCGGGCATAATCTAATAAATCGGCCTTTATTAAAATATTTTATAACGTATACAATGAAAAAAATCTACCAAATAGTCAATGGAATTGTTTTAGTCGTTACTGTAGTTATCAATTATTTATCCAATACTGGTATTTTTAACGGGGAAACGATGGCAACGATATCGGCCAAGTATCAAAATCTTTTTACACCGGCCGGGTATGCTTTCTCCATTTGGGGCTTGATATATCTGGGCTTGTTTGGATTTGTGGTCTATTTTGGCCCACTTTTAAAACAGACCGGAGAAAAGGAAGAAGTGATCTCAAAAGTGGGGTGGTGGTTTTCGGTCTCTTGTTTGGCAAATTGTCTATGGGTTATTACCTGGTTGTACGACTACACTTTTGTGACCATTTTTTTGATGCTCCTGCTCTTTGTATCTTTGTTACAGATCATTCAGAATACTCGGACTATTGCTTTTGAATCAAACCTTAAAAAGCTTGCCTTTTTAAAGTTGCCTTTTCATCTTTATGCTGGGTGGATTTCTGTCGCTTTGATTGCCGACGTTGCGGCATATCTTACCAAGATAGGTTGGGATGGATTCGGAATATCTGCAACGACATGGACACTTATCATGTTTGTAGTTGCGCTAATAATTCATTTGCTGATGATTTGGCAATGTCGTATGCCCGCATTTGGACTTGTAGCTGCCTGGGCTTTAATTGCAATTGCAGTGGCTAATAAGGGGATGAATAGCGTCGTATATACAGCGGCGATGGTAGTAGCAATTATTGTGCTGTTAAACCTGTTTTCCTATTGTATTCGATATCGTAAACAACTATTATTATAGCAGTTAAATGATAACTAAGACGCATTAGCGTGAGCCTCGGCCGATCTGTCGTCGGTCGAGGCTTGAAATTGTTTGATTAATTTTCTACCTTAGACTTTTCATCAGCAAGCAATTCTTCCACACATATTTTACCGAATTTATCCGCTGCTAGTGGACTGTCGGCGGTAATCAGCTTCCGGTCAATGTGGCAATCGCCGCTAATTTTTTTATTTAAAATTTCAATCCCCAGCTTTTTCAGTTTCTCGCCATATAGCCAAGGCATTTCGCCGGGCTGGTATCCACTTTGTGGCAGAATGAGATCCATTTCGTCAGGAAATGAATTGATTTTATATCCTTTATATGGAAAATCACCCTCATCAACACCTTGTGCAGCAGATAAGAGGGCTGCGGGCCCATGGCATATTGTCAGCATAAATTTATCTTCGGCTATTACCCATTTAATCAGCTCTTTTACATCGTTATTTTCGGGAAGGCCGAGCATTGCGCCATGTCCTCCCGGGATGAAGACAGCCACATAGTCGACATACGATTTAGCGGTGTCCGCTACAAAATCCTGGAGACTGTGTGGGTTTGAAAACTGTGTATTGTATTTTTCGAGAATTTTGCCAATATGCTCGTCTTCATAAGGCATTGCCCACATCTCAAACTTCACGGTGCCACCAGTTGGCGTATAGAAATCCACGTCAAATCCGGCTTGGTCAAAATGAAGAATAGGAACGAGTGTTTCAACGGGATGATTGCCAGTAGAAAATTTCTTGCCATTTTTCATGGTCATATAGCGTTCCTCCGTACAAAGTACAAGAATTTTTTTTCTCGTATCTTTGTTGCCCTCGTCATATTTCTTCTTACTATAGTCGGTTTTTGTAGTAACCATTGCTTTTCTCGAAAAAAAAGAAGGCTCATAGCCAACGCCGTCAAATACTGGCTCTTTGCTCAAATCTTTTGAAAATAATGACATAATATATGTATTGTTTATGGTGTATAATTTATCGTACTTATGATATCAAATGTTTTTGCCAGCTTATCGTTCGTTTATTCTCCAAAACAGCCGAAACACGCTGTGGAAAAAATAACACATTTGCATGATCTTAAAGCATAACAACTCTGAGGGCAATGCTGTTTTGTTTAAAAATCTATATCGCATACAAAAGCTTTTTTAGTTTATTTTGATACTAATAATATCGTATTACAGCCTTCAAAATGATTTTTCATGACAAATATCAATTAATTTGGTTTATTATTAAACTATTTTGTGCTCTTGCTTGTTTGTAAATCAAAAGATTAAAAATTATAATTATGAAATTCAACAAGAACATCAAACGACTATCGAGTATGGCATCAGCCTTAATGGTATTCTCGATGATTACACTATCATGTAGTAAAGATGATGACAAGCAGATGGAAACAACGGGAACAATCTCTGCGATGGTATCCATGAACAAGGATTATTCCATATTAGCCTCTGCCGTGACAAAGGCTGGTCTGGGCGAAACGCTTTCTTCGACGGGACCATTTACAGTATTTGCTCCGAATAACGCTGCTTTCGAAAGCTCAGGGATGACTTCGGCAGATATTAGTAGTATGTCTGCGGAAAGCTTGAAATCTGTTTTGTTATACCATACACTATCCGCTAAAGTAGTCGCTTCTAGTGTACCCGCCGGCCCTAATGCAGAAGTAAAGACAGCAAACGGAAGCAATGTTTATGTCACTAAAAATAGTAAGGGTGTATTTGTAAATGGCTGGGCGGTAACCTCGCCAGATATGATGGCTACGAATGGTGTAATTCATGGTATTTCTCATGTACTTATGCCCGCAACAAAAAATATAGTGGAACTTGCGACAGCTAATAGTGATTTATCTTTCTTAGTTGCTGCAGTGTTGAGAGCAAGTCAAGGAACGACAAATGTTGCTCAATTGTTGAGTGGATCAGGACCATATACAGTTTTCGCACCTACAAATCAGGCTTTTATCAACGCGGGTTTCAACACAATAGCTTCAATTAATCAAGCTGATCCCGCAGTACTGACAAAGATTCTAACCTATCATGTTCTTTCAGCTAGGGCGTTCTCTTCTGATCTTTCAGACGGACAGATGCTAAGTACCCTAAACGGTGAAAAAATCACGGTGAAATTGTCTGGAAAGGCAATGCTGAAAGGTAAAAGTAATACCAGTGAGGCCACAATAACTGGCGTAAACATGCTGGCAACAAATGGTGTTGTCCATGTAATTGATCAAGTTCTTCTTCCTTAATTTAGCTTTATGCTAGCTGCTAGTTTGGCCGCAAAGAATGAGATTCTTTGCGGCCAAAACTTTTTATATGCAGCATATAAATATATCCCGATGTGAATTACTTCCAATGGGGAAGTTTATTTTTAATAAACCTGGCCGAAATATTATTAATAAATATGTTCAACGGATCAGAATTTAGCGGTCATTATAGATCTTCATGGGCAGCCTGTTCATAATTGAAAGGATTTACGCTAATTTCAATCATTAGATTCTCAAAGTAGCAATAAAATCCGAATGTATTTCTGATTTTTTTTGGCGCTGCATCAATTTTCAATTCTTCGTTGTTTTTTAAAAGTTCGAAAATGTTTTGGACTGCAATTTCGTTGTCTTGATAAAACCCAATATGGAAATTCTTAGGATATTGTGGTACATCTTTCTCTTTGTTCAATTCTTGTCCCCAAATTACAAGTACGAAATTATTGTTATCCTTCAGTACCGCCATTTTACTATTCCGGTTGACCATTAAATTGAACTTGAAAATATCTGTCAATAAATTAACGGCTTTATCGACATCCTTTACGACAAGATTGATATGATTAATACTCATTTTTTTGTTGATTTACAGACAAAGTTAGCGATCGGTTAATACACTCAATTGGATAAATCGGTCGTTTTCATTTTTATGTAGTATAGTTGGTCTTACACCTGAGAATTTCTTTATCTGTCTAATGAAATGGGATTGATCTACATAATTGAGTTCCGGATAAAATATGCCGACTTTTAATTGTTTTAGGGAGTTTGAAAAACGAATAATATTGATGTAAGATTTTAATGGAATCCCAAACCAGTGGTTGAAATAGCGGTTTATCTGCCTGTTGCTCCAAATAATCTTATTAGACAGTTCTTCCACCGTCGTTTGACCTTTTGATAGGTAGATATGTTCGAATAGTTTTTTTTTCCTCACATCTATCTTGTTTTCGAGTTGCTTTTCGAATATGTTACAGGCTTTGGTGTAAAAGTTTCCAAAATCTGCAAGATCATTTTTGCCAAATCCCAAATAATCATTTGCCAGTACTAGCCTTTGGTTTCTTAATTTTTTGAAAGACTGCTTAAAAATATACTCAGCGGCCAACGGATAAAAACTTATGGCAAACATCGTCGATTTCGGATAGGGCGGTTTTAAAATGGGTTTATCACAGACTCCGGAAATGAAGATCTGGATATTATTATTTTCTTCCATCAGGAGAAATAAATCTATTTTTCCGTCAGGTATGATAATGCCTTCATCTATCTTATCCGAATGATTTTTCAACATCCAAATACTTTCTATTACCGCAGTAAGTGATGGAGGCGGGGCTAAAGATGTATATTCCAGCGCATATTTAGGTAAATTCATACTGATAGTCCATACAAAACAACATGTTGCAAAAGTAATATCGACATACACGTTTTTTATTAGCAAACGTAGTGTATAAAAGAACGTAGTGTCTTTTCAACAGCAAGTTACAAATTAAATGCTGCTTCTGTTAAAATTTAATATAACATTCCAAGTTAGCTTTAGTCGTACGGAAAAATACAATTAGGCCAGCAATAGCGAGCAATGCTTTCATGTATGTTTTCCTTAAGCGCAATTCTTTAAAAACCTTTTCACTTCGACGTTTGTGTTATATCAAAATTGGACGTATCGCGAATTGAAATCTAGGATTTTTCAATCGCCAAAAGAAAAGACACTAAAGCAAAATACCATGGCAGATAATAAATCTAAAAGAGGGAAATCCGACAGAAGCAAAGTAAGCGGATCAGAACAATACGAAATTCAATATTTTAAGAATAAGATGGGGGTGAGCAGTCAAGCTGTTGTTGGCGCGATACGGGCGACCGGATCGAATGAAAGAAAAGTTCTTGAAGATTATTTGAAGAAACGGCACGGAAAATAAACGTTATTTTCAATATACTTAAATACAGTAGTTATGGGACTGTCTAAATATCGCGAAAAGCGTTCCGAGGAGAACACCCCAGAACCATTTGGAGGAAAGCCAAACGGAAAGGAACTTCGGTTTGTAATCCAAAAACATGATGCTTCACATCTACATTACGACTTTCGTCTTGAAATGGGCGGTGTTCTGAAAAGTTGGGCAGTTCCTAAGGGTCCATCAATGGATCCAAGTGTCAAACGCCTCGCTGTGATGGTGGAGGATCATCCCTATGATTATCGAAGTTTTGAAGGTACAATCCCTAAAGGACAATATGGCGGAGGCACGGTTATCGTTTGGGATGAGGGATACTATGAACCGGCTGATGGGATCGTCAAGGATATCTCCAAACAAGAAAAAGATTTCTTACATCAACTTCATTCTGGCAAGCTTAAATTTAAGCTTAACGGTAAAAAGCTTAACGGCGAGTTTGCTCTTGTTAAGGCTCATGGGAGGGGAGATAATGGTTGGCTTTTAATGAAGCTGGAGGATCAATATGCTAGCGATAAGGATATTACTGAAAACGATAAATCGGTGATATCGGGTAAAACTATTCAGCAAATGGAAAGGTCACCTGATAAAGTATATGGTGAAAATATCATTAAGAAAAACAGCACAGTAAAAGATAATCGTTCGACTAAAGACAAGGCATCCAAACTAATCAACGATCAGTTGGAAGCTGTTCCAAAGCATCGCGCTAAAAGCAAGAGGAATCTTCAGACCTTATTAAAAAATGCGCCCACAAAGAAGTTCTATTCTCATATAGAGCCTATGCTAGCAACGCTTGTGGATAAGCCGTTCGATGATGAAGGGTGGGTATATGAAGTTAAATGGGACGGCTACAGGGCAGTTGCTTTTATGAATAAGGGTGAAGTTGAACTAAAATCCCGTAATGACAAAAGCTTTAATCAAAAATTCTATCCGCTCTATGAGCAATTGAAGACTCTTAAATTAGACGCCATCTTGGATGGAGAAGTGGTCGTTTTAGATAAAAATGGCACAGCCAGTTTTGGAGCGCTACAAAACTGGCGCAGCGAAGCGGATGGTGACCTCGTTTATTACGTTTTTGATATCTTATGGTATCAGGGCCACGATTTGAAGGACATGCCATTGCTTGAGCGCAAATCAATTTTGAAAGAAGTTCTTCCTGAGAGCAACAGCATTCTAGTCAGCGAACACTTTGAAACTTCCGGAATTCATTTTCTGGAGGAGGCCAAGAAATTGGGGCTTGAAGGGATTATGGCAAAGCGGAAGACTAGTTTATATCATGTTCACAACCGTTCCAAAGACTGGTTGAAAATTAAAGCGAACAAAAGGCACGAAGTCGTCATCGGTGGTTTCACTTTGAATGATGATTCCAGTAAATTGTTCAGTAGTTTATTAGTCGGTGTTTATGAAGGGAAAAAATTGATTTATACCGGAAAAGTAGGTACTGGTTTCAATGTAAAACTTCAAAAGGAGATGATGGAACTATTTAAGCCGCTGATTGTTTCCAAGACAGCTTTCTCTGAAGAACCCGACGTTAATAAGCCTTCGAGGTTTAGACCAAATCCGCTACATGCTACTGTGACATGGCTTAAACCGGAACTTGTATGCGAGGTGAGTTTTACGGAGTTAACCAGCGATGGTATTATGCGTCATCCCTCGTTTAACGGAATGCGAGAAGACAAACGTGCTAAAAATGTTGTTCTTGAAGATGAAGCTCCTACTGAAAAAATGGTCGATCATATGGAAGATAAAATAGTTTCGTCAAGAGTGAAGGGGCAGCGGAAGAGCCTCTTAAATCCCTCGGATAAAACCCAGGTCAGAAAGGTAAATAAACATGAATTGAAGTTTACCAATCTGGATAAGGTTTTTTGGCCGAAAGAGGGAATAACAAAAAGAGACCTCATCAATTACTACTATCAGGCCGCTCCATTTATATTACCTTATTTAAAGGATCGGCCGCAAAGTATGAATCGATTTCCCAACGGAATTGAAGAAGATGGTTTCTACTTTAAGAACGTGACCGATACGGCGCCAGACTGGGCGGAAACTTATCTTTACCACAGTGAAGCTGATGAAAAAGACCGTCATTATCTTGTTGGGAAGGATGACGCTACACTACTTTATATGGCGAATCTTGGCTGTATAGAAATGAATCCCTGGAGTAGTACTGTGAAGAAGCCTGACAATCCATCGTTCTGTATTATAGACCTTGATCCGGATAAAAATTCTTTTGATCAGGTTATTGAGGCTGCACAGGTCACAAAGCACATATTGGATGATATGGGGGTATCGAGCTATTGTAAAACCAGCGGTTCTACGGGGCTTCACATCTATATCCCGCTTGGCGGGAAATATACTTACGATCAATCCAAAGAGTTCGCCCGGGTTATCGTTACCCTGGTCCATCATGAGCTTCCTAAATTCACGAGCTTGGAGCGATCCATAAAAGATCGCAAGGGCAAAATGTATCTTGATTTTCTGCAGAATAGGCCTCACGCAACAATTGCGGCAGCCTATTCCGTTCGTCCTAAACCCGGAGCCACTGTGTCGATGCCATTACACTGGGAGGAAGTGAAAAAAGGTTTAAAAATAAGTGATTTTCATATTTTAAACGCCATTGAGAGGATGCGAAGTGAAGGAGATATTTTTAAACCGGTATTGGGAAAAGGTATCAATCTAAAAAGTATAGTAGATAAACTTTCTAAATAACGGTTTTCATTTTCAGTAATCTATAATTTTAAATTAATCATTATGAACGTAAAACGTTTTTTTGGGACAGTATTAACTGTTCTTGGTATTGTCGGTTTAATTTATACCGGATATGAACTTATCAATAAAAGTGCTGCCTATACTACTTTAGGCGTAATTGGTGTATTGGGATTAATCTTCTTTTTCGCTGGTATAGGCCTTGTAAAGAGTACCAAAGATGAGGCCTAATTATAAAAACAATTTTATGAAACCGTTCCCAATTATTGGGAACGGTTTCATAAAATTTAATCATAACCTATGCCTAAAATCCTGAAAGCCTTTATCTAATTTAGGATAACTAACGTATCTATGTCATTTTGCTTGGACATTTCAAACATTCCTGCACATGATCTGAAATCACCATAAAGTATGAAACTAAAGTATCCGTTTTACTGTCGGTGATTATATAGAATGTTGTTGTTGGTCAATCTTTAAAAAAATATAATTTAATGAAAATAAGGCGTTTTATTGCGTTGGGTATCTTAGGGCTTTATCCGGGGCTATTAGCATCTCAGGTTCCCACACGCGCTATGGATGTGCGAAAAGAAGAAAAAGTGTTTGTTGTTAGGCGGTATTTGGATCGGGTCGCTTCATGGCAGTTGGACAGTATCGAACATAATGGGCTCCGTCATGCTGGCCGTGAATGGACTTCAGCAACTTTATTTACGGGCCTGATAGAGATGACAAAGCAATCAGGCGGTGCGCGTTATGCCAAGTATCTCGAGTCGGTAGGCGAGCAGTTTGCTTGGAAAATGTATGCGGACAACTATCGGTATTATGCGGACAATTATTGTGTTGGGCAGTTGTATACCTGGAAGTATACTCGCGATAAAAATATCGATTACATAGCAGATTTCGTCAGGTTGGCTGATACATTGGTAAGTCGTCCACATAGCGAATCATTGGCTTGGAAAAATAATATTGCACTGCGAGAATGGGCTTGGTGCGATGCTTTATTTATGGGACCACCGGCACTTTCGTCAATTTATAAAGTGACGGGCAATCTACAGTATCTTGATTTGGTAGACACTTTATGGTGGAAGACGACAAATTATCTTTACAATCCCAAAGAGCGTTTGTTCTATAGAGATCAAAGTTATTTTGATAAAAAGGAAAGCAATGGTCATGACGTCTTCTGGTCTAGGGGAAATGGCTGGGTTTTGGCTGGGCTGGTTCGTGTCTTGAATGATATGCCAAAAGATTACAAAAGCCGCGCGAGATGGGAAGATCTCTATCGTAGCATGGTAAAGCGCATTGCTTCTTTGCAACAGCATGACGGTTATTGGCGGACGAGCCTTTTGGATCCTGAACGCTATCCAGCTAAAGAAACCAGCGGTACAGCACTATTTACGTATGCAATAGCATGGGGGATAAACAATAAAGTCATTCCTTCAAAAGATTATGAAACTGTCGTATGGAAAGGTTGGAATGCACTTGTTAATGCGGTTCATCCCGATGGAAAACTGGGCTATGTACAGCAAGTAGGCGAGGCTCCAGGCGAAGTAAACTACGATGATACGGAAATTTACGGCGTGGGCGCATTTCTTTTGGCTGGTCATGAGTTATTGAAACTCGCAGAAAAAAGTAGCGCTACAGGAAAAGAAATAATTGTAGGTAATAGGTAGGTAGGAAAAATTGGTCGTAGCGTTGTCTAAGGCCAATCATCCGAGCGAAAAGACGCTACAGGAATACCTTCCGTACGATAAAGTTCTCCGAAACACCAGTCATGAAAAGCGTAGCGCACGGCGACGGGTGCTTTCACGGCAGTTGAAGTTACGGCAATACGGTTATTTTGCAGTATGGCTATTGCCGGATGAAAGATTTGATCGGCGCCAGCGAGTTCAAATTGGGTTAATGATTTTCCATAGCTTGTGATACCTAAGGGACAATGCTTCAATGAAACAAGTACTGTATCATGGAGGATGACGATTTTATCCAACGTTGGCGTTTGGTAAACGATTCCATTTTTTTGATAATGGCTACCCAATGCCCAGCTTGCCAATCGTTGTGCAACAATCGTTTTATTGGCTGGATGGATATTATGCATTTCACCTCCATCTATGGTAGAAGCCATTCCCGCATTGGACAAGCTGTCTTGCGTTTTGAGTTGTATTTCGCGAAGGCGTGGTAATAAAACTCCCTGTCCACCGGCATATTGCATTGGAGCGATCTCTACATAGTAAAAAGGCCATTCTCCTATATCCCAACTCTTTCTCCAATCACGGATCATATTGGTCTGTAAAATGTTATAATCATAATAATTATATCGGTTTTGTTCGCCTTGGTGCCAAATTACACCTGCAATTCGAAATCCGATTAGTGGACAGATCATCGCATGATAAAGATTGCCCGGCTGTTGGTGGACTTGTTTTCCAATCGCTCTATTGGGTAATTTTTGTTGTCTTATAGATCTTTCTACAAGCGATGGCCGCATCCATGCTTCAATTGGTGAGCCACCCCAAGTGGTTTGAATAATGCCTATGGGCACGTTAAGGTGCTCATGTAGATACTTTGCAAATTGGTAGCCCACCGCACTAAAATTAGCTGCCGACGCCGCATCTGCTACAGACCAATTTCCGTTTAAATCAAACGCTGCAGTTTCGGCATGCGCTCTTTCTACTCGAAAGAGACGAATCTGGTCATTGGGTGACGCTAACAGCAATTCTGCCGCATGTAGAATAGGTTGGCCATAGTAGCCCTTCATGGGCATGTCCATATTGGACTGACCGGAGCATATCCAAACCTCGCCGATCAAAACATCGTGCAATGTAATTTTCTCTTCTTGTTGTATTTGTATGTTGTAAGGCCCACCTGCTTTTGGAGTTACTATCCATAGCGACCAATTTCCATCTTGATCTTTAGCTGTTTTATAGCTCTTGCCATCCCAGGAAGTTGTCACCTGTATTTTCTTTTTTGAGGTGCTCTTCCCCCAGATCTTGATTTGACTTGATTGCTGCAATACCATATTATCAGCAAAAAAATGTGGTATGGTTAACGCTGCAAAGCTTAGTTGACAAATGAATAAGCTGAATATAAGGGCGATGATATATTTCATGTATTGAACTTTTTATTCCGTGTAAGATTTGCTATAAATCCAGCAATGATCAACACAGCCAATCCTACAGTCATGACCATGTACGAGAACTGCGAAGTTAATGCACCAAGAATCATAATTCCGATCCCGACTACTGCCATAGAAGCGGCAATAACCCTAATTCCAAATCGATTCTGCAGCTCGGTGTCAGTATTTCTTATATCGAAGTTTTGGGTAATGCAATTGTTCTCTTTGGCCGTCATAGGGACTAGGACATGTTGCGCCACTTGACCTGTTGAAAGATAGTACAACTCAAAAGCAGTTAATATAAGGATTGGAATTCCCATGCCGAATGTAGTTTCCATCGTTAAATTTAGCTTCAATCCTAATACGCCTGGTGCAATTGTTTTTAAAAATAGATTGACAAACAAGGAAATGATCGTGGCACATACGACCGAAAATCCGGTTTGTCTTTTTGAGAATAAGCTCCATATAATGGGCGCGAAGAGGGCCCCGCCGGCGATGGATGCAGTGCTCAGTACAACATTGACGATCCCTCCCGCAGATGGTATCCACATGGCAATTAGGATGGTACCTATGCCAAAGATCAACGTAAATAATCTTGCTACGGTAATAACCGATTTTTCAGAAGCTTCGGGCCTGATTAGGTTCTTATATATATCTTGGGCAAATACCGTCGCGGCCATATTTATCGTGGTGTTCGCTTTACTTGATGTGGCCGATACCATCCCTGCCAAAACCAAGCCGATAAGTCCTGCAGGCATGACCTTTTGGATAAGCATCATATAGGCATCTTCCACCTCGAGTCCGCCCAGATTAGGATTAATAATGCGATAGATCATCGGCGGAAGCATCCAAATCAGTGGACAGATAAAGTATAGGATGCTAAAAATACCCGATACTTTTTTTGATTCTTTTGCCGATCCTACACTGGTATAGCGTTGTACATAGGACCAATTCCCGCCAAGATAGAATGTCTGGTATACAATAAAAGCCAGCATGAAACCAACGGTATATTCTTCATTAAAAGGTTTGAAAAAATCTTTGGGCGCCTCGCGGACCAAGGTTTGAAAGCCACCAATTTCACTGAATGCAATTGGAATCACGATGACTACTGCAGCTGATAATATAACGAATTGTACCACATCCGTCACCAAGACGGCCCATAACCCACCCGCAGCGGTATACAAGATGATAATGAGTCCAATGATCACAATACACAGATTTACCGGCAAATCGGCCGCTACGTGAACCATTTTTCCTACGGGATAAAGAACTGCGGCGGTAGTGAATAAGCTTAAAAGCAAAGTCATATAGGTATAAAACTGCTTTTCCTTCTGACCAAAGCGTTTTCCTATATATTCTGCGGCAGTTGCCACACCTGTTTTTTTCCATCTTGAAGCGATAAAAAGGGTGACAAGCAGACCGCTAATAGCCATCGTCAATTGGATGGCATTTGCGATTAGTCCGTGTGTGTAAGCAATCGACCCCCAGACTACAAATGTGCCTGCGGAAAAATAACTTATGAAAAGAGACAGTCCATTGATCCACCAGGGTGTTTCACCACCTGCTTCAAAAAAAGCTTGTCCAGTCTTACTTCCTACCCGTGTAAAAGTGAGTCCAATAGCAAAAATCAATAGGCTAAAAATGCCCATCACGATATAGTCTAACTGTATCATTCTATAGTTCTTTTAAAAGATCATTTATTTTTTTCGAAGCAACGAATATCAAATAGCGATGCAGGCACATGATCTGACGGGTGTAGCATTTGTATACTAAGGCGTTTAGTGCGTATCGGTTCGGGGAAGGTAATTCGGTTTAATGTCCTAAAGTTATCAGATGTTGAATATATAATCTTACCTGAGGAATCTTTGATGTTATATGCGCGCACACAGAAAGGCATTATGTTTTCTGGGTGACTCATTAATACCGATTCCATGGCATGGTCAAAGTCCGTGTCAAACCACAGATCTATGCGAGCGATTTCCTGCGGATTATCCCAATCGAGCACAACGGTAGGTGTCTTATCTTCAGGGTGTGCAACCCAAGCATTTGTAGTCGTTACCGGTCTATTCACGCCATTTTTCAGTTGATTACTTGCAAAAGTATCTATTTGCTGTTTGAAAGATACAGCTATGTTTTGTCCATCGGGTCTGCGCTGTGGGCACCAGAATTCAAATTCGTCTACACCAACACCAGTAATTGGTATTTGCTTTCCATTGTTGGATACTGCTTTGTTAAAAGAGTTAAATACGGACATTACGCCTGTTACACGTTGATTTGTATAGCCCAATTGTATGTTAGGGTTAGATTGGAAAGTCAGAAAGACATATCCATCAGAAGCTAATGGTGTATCAAAATCAATGTCGATTGAAGTGGTTCCCTTGGTAAGTGGAATCGTGCGTGTCGCAAGCGTAATATCTGGAGTGAAATTTCCAGCTTTCTCCGATATCCGTATCGATGTCTCCAAAACGGTATCTTGAAGTACTTGCAGGGCAAGTTGGAAAACTGGAAGTTTCCCTTTTTTCATGGGGAGCAGCTGCGCTGATGGTAAAGTCAGCGGCTTCCATAGACTGACGTCACCAAAACCAGTAAACGGTAATTCACTGGAAGTACTGATTTGCGCCTGGAGTGCAAGATCATGCTCTTCGCGTAAGGCCAAAGACGGAATATGCTGACCTTCTGCCATTAAACGTTGTTGCAGTTGATGCATATTATTGTCTAAGGTCAGTTGCTGGGGTGACAGCTGGAGTTCTTTGCACAGCGCTGCTGCCATACCTACAGCTTGACCGACATAAGCACAGGTTGCCATAACTCGCGTAGCGCCAAACGCCACATGACTTACGCTGATTATACGTCCGGTCAGAAATAGATTACGAATATTTTTGCTATATAGGCTTCTATAGGGGATATCGAATATTCCCTTGCTATGCCATTGGTTACAGCCTGGCAGTTCACTATAGACGCCGTCGGCGGGATGCAAGTCGATTGACCAGCCGCCATATGCAACCGCATCTGGATGCTGACGCTGTTCAAGGAGATCCTGTTGTATCATCATATAGTCTCCTTCAAAGCGCCTACTCTCACGTTTTCCAGGTATCATTCCTACCCATTCCAAGGTAAGTGTTTCGGATTCGGGAAAATTTCCGGAGTTTTTGATATAATTCCATACTCCATAGATGATTTTCCATAGTTCCCATTTGATGGTTTCAGTATCATGTACAGTATCCAAACGTCCTCCATACTCCACCCACCATAGTTTACATCCATGTTCGTTCGCTTTAAACTGTTTAAATCGCGGGATTTGACTGATCTCTTTAAGAGCGAATGCAGGAGGGATAAATGAAACAGGCATCCCCGTATCCTTGGTATAGAAATATAAAGAATGGCCCAGTAACTCGCCATATTCCTTACTTGGCGCCATGCCTTCACCAAATTCCTCTCTACTTTCAGCGCCCATACGGAATGCAGCTCCTGCGAGAAAACCGACTATACCATCTCCAGATGCATCGCAGAATAAGGGTGAATGGAAGGTGTATAGGGTCGAATTCTGGCTACAGAAAGCACGTACACTTTCTATGTGGTCTGCAGCAGATTTTTCTACATGGTATACAGCTGTATTCAAAAAGAGACGAATGTTTTTTTCCTGATTTACTTTATCCATCAGGATCATATCCAAGATGATTGGGTTTCCTTGCGGATTGCGATAGGTGTTTTCGACCAGAATTTCGTCGATTACGCCACCTTCTCTGGACCATCGATTATTGTTTCCCATATGTGAGGTGGCTCCTAACATCCAAAGGCGAACTTCGCTGGAGGCATTGCCACCCAAAACGGGTCTATCTTGTATCAAGATTACGTTTAAACCTTGACGCGCGGCAGTAATGGCGGTGCAGATGCCCGACATCCCTCCACCTGTCACGATCAGATCGCTATCGTATTGGATATGTTTTAGATTTCTTTTTTCTTGCGTGTTACTAGTAATCATGGATATAACTGGAATTAAGTGCTATCATTCGTTAAGACCAAATTTATCCATTCTGAGGGTAGGAGCTGGTGCACTTTGCTGTTAAATTTCCATGGGAACGCTCCCTAAATTTGGGAACGCTCCCGTGTGCGTTGCTGTTTTTGGGAATTATGCTCCTGATCGTACAGTAGAATCACGTACCATAAGTTTAGCTTCCATCGTGCGGATGATTGGCTTCCATTCTTCCATATCTTTTCCAATTAACCCCAATAGGAGTCCCATCGCTGTCTTGCCTATCTCCCGTACAGGCTGTGCGACTGTAGTGAGACTAGGTTCGGCGAAGCTTGAACCATAGTTGTCACTGAATCCGACCACAGCAATATCTTCAGGGATACGTTTATTCATTTTTTTAATTATCTGCATAGCCTCTATTGCAGTGGGATCATTTACAGCGAAAATACCATCTATGGGATTTTCGAGTTCCACAAGAAATTTAACAAACATCTTGATTTTATTTAAGCTGAGGTCTGAGTCAATAATTAAATCCTGATCGATCGGAATGCCGTGTTTGGTTAAAGCATCACAATATCCATTAAGTCTTTTTTGACTAATACTGAGTTGCCTCGGACCTGCTAAGTGTGCTATTCTGCGCCTTCCCAAGCTGATGAGGTGCTCCACCGCATGGAATGCGGCATCGTAATCATTGACCACGACCTTAGGTACCATAATTTCATTGCAAACCCTATTGAAGAACACAATCGGAATTTTTTTACGAATAAATACTTTCCAGTGATCATAATTCAGTGTTTCCTTTGTCAATGAAACCATTACTCCATCTACACGATTGGCCAACATGACCTTAGCATTGGCAACTTCGGTCGCATAGCTTTCATTACATTGCGATATCAGTACAGAATAGCCATGTTTGCTAGCCTCTTCTTGCGCACCAACGACAACTTGTGGAAAAAAAGAGGTAGAGAATTCAGGTAAGACAATACCGATCGTGTTGGTCTTGTTCGTGATGAGGCTTAGTGATTGCATATTGCGTTGATAATCTAATTTCTCAGCCAGTTCCAAGATTTTTTGGCGCGTTTCTGCCTTTACATTGGCATGGCCGGTAAGGGCGCGAGATACGGTGGATTTTGAAATATTTAGTTCGTTGGCTATATCAACAATGGTTATCTGATCACTTTTCATAGAAATAAGCGTTGGTCTCGATTTATAATGAGCTTTAAAAATAAGATATGTTTATGATAAAGTGAACAAATTTAATTTTTAGCGTTGGGACCCTGTCCATCTTTCGGGGATTTATTGAAGTAAAGGTGCATATAGTGACATTTGCACCTTTACTGCTGTAGATTGGCTAACTTGTTGTTAATAACCGGGATTTTGTCTCATCAATGGCATTTTTTGAATTTCACTCAATGGAATTGGTAGGAGGTACATTGCTTTCCTAAAGTTTAACGGTCGTAAAGCTGAACCCACTAAGTAGGTAAAAGTATTATCATTGCGCGTGATAATTATTGTTTTGTTAAAGCCTTTGAGCACATTTTCGGCGATCATCCAGCGCCGAATATCATTAAAGCGATGATCTTCAAAAGCGAGTTCGATACGTCTTTCATTTTGGATAACCGCGCGCATTTGTTCTACATTCATGCCTACTTTTAGTCCATATTGGCGGTCGGCGCCAGGTATTATTCCTGCTCTTTCCCGTATTTCCTTAAGCGCGTCATAAGCTCGATCTGGAAACCCTGCTTCGTTGATTGCTTCGGCATAGTTAAGTAATACCTCCGCATAGCGAATCAGGGGCCAACCGCGTTCGGTAGATCCTGCAGTATTGGTCGCTAGATTTTCATCCTGCATTTTTCTGCTGTAATAGCCCGTGGAGTAATTATTGGGTGTATATGCATCGTTTGTGGGATTAGGCGGGTTTGAACCGCTACTCATATAGGTGTAGATGGTTGTCTTGGGACCTGTATTGGATACATAAGATACGCCATTATAAATGATGGAATAGTCGAATCGCGGATCCCGATTTGTATAAGGGTTGTTGGGATCATAAAGCGGGCTTTCGTCCGTTGGTTTACCATCTCTCATGGGAAATGCAGCGACTAGATTGTGCGTTGGTTTCATCACTGAGCTGCCTGAACGGGTGGGAGGTAAGTAATAGGCCTCCAGCTCTTTCTGTGTTGTGCGATTGTAGGCGAGAATATATTCACTGTTCATTCGTTTGAGGAATACCTGGTAAAAACCGTTCCCTGGGCGAGTTTCATTATCTACATTGAGCGCATATTGATGACTATTGATCACCGCTTGAGCAGCATTTGCTGCATTTTGCCAGCGGTTTTTGTCATAGTTTGGGTATCCTACTAGGGTACTGAGTTCGGCCGTTGCATCGCTACTTAGTCCACCGTTGAACAGTGGGCTTGCTGCGTAAAGCAATACGCGTGATTTTAAAGCCAGGCAGGCTCCATTGGTAATCCGACCAAAGTCGATATCTCTATAGATCACGGGCGCGAGAGTCGCTGCGGCGGCATCCAATTCTTGTACAATATAATTGATGGATTCTTCAAACGTGTTACGTGGAAGGTCAATAAGATCGTTGATTTCGAATACGCGATCACCTACAAGGGGTATACCGCCAAAGGCGGCAACCATATTGTAATAATAGAAGGCGCGTAGGAAGCGTGCTTCTGCAACCATCCTTGTTCGGGTAGCGGGCGTAAATGGCGCATTCGGAAGCTTTGTCAACAGTAAATTTACGCGACGAATATTGGTATAGGGGGTATTCCACAGATCCTTGTTCGCAGCAAAGCCCGTGAGTACATTGCTGGGGGCTATTACACCTTGCGCATAAGCATTTCCCCAGACTGAGACATTATTATTGCCCTCGGCATTATCCGTAGCCAATTCCATGTTACCGGCGCCGCCCGCTGCGGAGAAACGATAAGGGTCAAAGCTATAGCCCATGTCTTGATAAATTCGATTTAGAAAACCGAGTGTCCGAACGCTGTCGGTAAAGACATCTTCAGCAGAAATGCCTACAGTTTTATCATCCAAGAATTTGGAGTTTTGACAAGAGTATATGATGCTTGTCAATGCAATTAGAAATATAAATATCTTCATGATTGTGCTTTAAAAAGTTACATTTAAACCGAAGTTGAAAATACGCGTAGGGGGGTATGGTAGGTCTGCAGATGATTCCAGTACTTCGGGGTCTAAATTGTATAGTTTGTCTAGCTTTGTCCATGTGAATAGGTTGTAGCCGCTGCTGTAGATGCGTAATTGTTTTATTTTAAGTTTTTGAAGTACATTTGCAGTTAGTGTATAACTAATCTCAGCGGTTTTAAGTCGGATATAATCGCCTGGTATAGCCCAGAAGTCCGAATACCAATCCCGGGGGCTTTGGCTCAGCCCACTTGTATATACTTGCGGATATTTGGCCGCGTTTCCTAATTCTGGTGTCCAATGTTGCAGGTGTATCGGGAGTGCTTTGCTGGCGTTGTGATGGATAACAGCACCTTCGGCGCTAGCGACGAAATTGGCAGCTCCCTGAAAGAGCACGGTAACATTAAAATTTTTGTAACCGGCACCCAATGTAATTCCATAGGTTGTATTAGGCAGGTTTGTATAGCCAAAAAAAGATTGGTCACTCGCGTTTATAATCCCGTCCCCATTCAAATCTTTGTATTTTAAATCCCCTGGGCGGCCGCCTGCGGGTTTGGCTACAGTAGGATCCGCAATTTCTTCGGTTGTGTAAAACTCGCCTGTCCAACTGTATTTCAGCTTGGCTCCAATTGCTTGGCCGGTTTGTTTTTGATAAGGGTATAACGGTACTGGTTCGTCTCTAAACAACACCTTGTTTTTCGCCAACGAATAGGTGCCCTTTACAGTGTATCGCCAATCGTCCTGAATTTGGCCTGTATAGCCTAATTCGACTTCCCAACCTTTATTATTGGTTTTCCCTAAGTTGACGTTAGGCAGCGTTTGGCCGAATACCGCTGAAACAGCTCCTCTGCTGGTGAGGATATCAAAGCGATTGTTGTCAAAATAGTCAATGGTTGCTGTTACCTTGCGATTTAAAAAAGCTAAATCAAGACCGATATCCATTTTCTTTTCTTTCTCCCAGGTTACCTGGTTATTTCCTAAGGCACCCTCTGCCGCGGTGACATAGCTGTTATTGTTAGCTTCGCCAAATAATCCCGAACCGCTGCCGATATTGTAGTTTTGAAGATAGGCATATACTCCACCGGTATTGTCTACGCCGGTTAGACCATAGGAGCCACGCAGCTTGAAAATATCAATAAAGGGAAGTTTTTGTTTAACAAATTTTTCTTCCGCGATGTTCCATCCGATAGAGGCTGCAGGAAAGAAGCCAAATCGACGTTCTTTCGCAAATCGATCGGATCCATTGTAGGCGCCGCTGATCTCAAATAGGTATCTATTCTGGAAGTCGTATCCTATACGTGCTGTATAGCCCCGGAAATTCTCCGGAATAAAATTATAATCTTTGGTACCTGTTGCGCTTTTACTATTTTGGTTGTATAATACCAGTGCGGATAGATGGTGTGCCTGTGCAAAACTACGGCTGTAATTCAGCATGGCCTGCAAGGTGATTGCGTAATTGGTACTTCCGGCGCCATAGTTTAAGGTTGGCGTTGCGATACGATAGACATTATCCTGACGCCCGAACGAATAGGAATCGGTTGTCGGATCATAGATATACGATGGGAAACCACCGCCAGCGGTAGGACGTTGTAAAGAACGGTTGTAAGCGTAGTCGTTGCGGTAGGCTATTGTTCCTTTGAAAGACAGCCCCTGTGTAATGAAGTTCAATTTCTGATTTGCGGAGGCTGCCAGATTCATATTATTATTGTGGGTACGATAGTAACCGTTGTACATCAAACGACCAATGAGATTGTTGTTATTTCTGCCGGCAGAATTTCTCTGCCACACGCTGTAGCCTAGACTACCATCTGGATTGAATAGGGGATAGTTATAAGGCGCGGTCTCGGCCGTACGGCTGAGATCGCTAAAAATATTGTCGTTAGCACTGGCATTGTTGCGATTGGTTTCACCTAGGCTACCGAAGAAATCAAAACGCACATCGAGGTCATTATTCACTTTTAAATCTATGTTTGAGCGATAGTTATATCGTTTATAATAGAATTTACTGTTCAGGTCTTCGCTGAAATCCTTTAGTTGTCCACCTTGGTTCAAATACCCTACAGATACGTAATATCTTGCGCGGTCGGTACCACCTGTTACATTCAGTGTATTTGTCGATTGCGGTGCAAATTTGCGTAATAGGATTTCCGTCCAGTCGTTATTGGGGTGTGTATAGGGAGAAGTTCCGTCTTTGAACAATTTTAGATCTTCTTCTGAGAATTGCGGTTTAAAATTTGCGTTCGGATTCAAGTTATTTGTGTTGACCTGGGATTCGACTAGGAGTTTGGCTGATTCGTAGGCGTCTAAATATTTGGGTGTCCGGGTTAATTGACTCAGTGCATATTCAGTCTGAAAGTTGATTTGAGGCTTGCCCGACTTTCCTCGTGTTGTTGTTACTAAGACAACTCCGTTAGCACCTTTGATACCGTAAATGGAGGTTGTTGCAGCATCTTTGAGGATGCTTATCGATTCGACTTCATTTGCATTTAAGGTTTGGAATTGTGCATAGGTGAACTCGATGTCATCAACAATGATAAGCGGTTGGTTGTTGCCGGTATAAGAACTTGTTCCACGAACATAAAACGTGGCACCGTCGTTACCCGGTTGTCCTGAACGCTGCTGACTGGTAAATCCTGTTAAACGGCCCGCCAACGTATTTTGTAAGCTAGGTGATGGGCTTTGCCGAATTTCGTCACCACTAATGGAGCTTACAGCGCCTGTAAGCGTTTTTTTCGTAGTTTTACCATACCCCACCACGACGACTTCATCGATTTCCTGCTCACGCGGCACTAATTGGATGTTAATTGTGTTTGTTCCCTGCACGTCTACCTCCTGGCGTAAATAACCAAGGTGGTTGACTACAATCGTCTCACTGCTGATATTTAATTTAAAGCGGCCGTTTTCATCCGTGCGTGTTTGGCGATTTGTCGCATTTTTCTCTGTAATTGTCACATCTTTGAGCGGACCACTGCTTCCGCGAACGGTGCCTGTCAACTGTCTTTCCTGGCTGAGAGCAGTTGAGCAGGTAATCGTGGTTAGGCCAATGAGATAATATATTAAGTTTTTCATTTTAGAGTATCTGTCTTTTTTGATTAATAATAGCCTTCATTCTGAATCAATGCACGATTTTTAGACGTTTCGCTATAAGGTATAGGCATATGGTAATACTTGGTTTCAAAATGAAAGGGGGTAAGCATTTGTTCGATTGCCGTCACAGATGCCCCTGATTTATGGAGTACAAGACCTTTGAGCGAATTTTTGATGTCTCCAGCATCCTTCCAACGTCTGATATCCCAAAAGCGATGTTCTTCGAAGGCCAGTTCGATACGTCTTTCATTTTTTATAAGATCGCGCATTGCAGTTTGTGCGATCCCTTCCGAAATACCATAGCGACTATTGTTACCAGGTTTAATACCAGCCCGTGCCCGTATCAAGGTGATCTGTTTGACTGCATCTTCGGTACGACCGACTTCGTTAAGGGCTTCGGCGTAGCTTAGTATGACTTCAGCGTAACGGAAATAGGGGAAATTATGGCTTTGATTTGCATAGGTCGTAGCGTTTGTGAAATCACCCAAGAATTTACGTAAGTAGTAAGCGGTCTTGGTCTGATTTAAGAAAGGCTTATTGGGTTTATCCAAGCCACCTTCGAATGTTTCAATCGGCCTGCTCAACCACCGGACTCCATTGTAAAAAAGGATCGCTTTTAATCGGGGATCGCGATTTTCGTATTGGCTGAGATCAGTACTTAAACCAACATAGGGTAAACCGGTATCCATAGGAAAGGCGTTGACAAAGTTTTGTGTAGGGCTTGTTCGACCATTGCTGGCCGCAGGAGCAACATAGCCCACTGGTGCATTATTTGCCTCTAAGGAAGTTGAATTGGCCGATTGCTTGGCAAAGATAATATCCGTGTTTACTTTGGTTGTAAAGATATTTGCATAAGCGATTGAACCTGTGCCAGCTGGTAATTTATGGTAGCCCTTGGCTATCAATTCTTCAGCGGTCGAAAGCACACGCGTCCAACGTCCGTTGTCTTTGTTCGGATAACCATTAAGTAGTTTGATTTGTGGGTTAACGCTAACGCCGCCGCCGTTAAAAAGAGGGCTAGCTGCGTAGAGATATAACCTCAGTTTTAGCGCTAAAGCAGCTTCATTTGTGACACGTCCATATTCCGTTGTAGTGAGCAGGGCCGAAGAAGCTGCGGGCAGATCACCTTTGATCGCCTCACATTCATTGGCAATCAAATCTACACATTCAGCATAGGAGCTCCGAGGGATATTCAGGTCATCGGACAGTTCGAAAATGTTATCGCCCACTATTGGGATCCCACCGTAGCGCTTTAACAACTCAAAATATGCGAATGCCCTAAGAAACCGCGCTTCGGCTTTATAGCGACGGATCATGTTTTCGGGAATGGGTACTACCGATATATTTTGTAAGAATACATTTGCTCGGCGAATAATCGTATAGCTATTCTGCCAGTTATTGTCCGGATAATTTACAGCGGTTAACTGACCGTTTGTAAATAGCCGAATATCCGATGTTTCGGAAGATGGTACAGCATCATCCGTTGCGGCATCAAGCATATCGCCTGTTATGCGGTTGAATCCGTTAGGAAGAAAGGAGTAGATTCCGAATAGATAGGCTTTTGCCTGTACACCCTCCTTATCAGTGGGATCAAATACATCACCGAGCAGAATCCTTTCTTCTGGTTGGTGTTCAAATTTGTTGCAAGAAGCTATCCCGAGCATGGCACAGGCTAGTACACAAATTACTGTTTTTTTCATATCTCCCTGTATTATAGTTGGATGTTTAGACCGAAACTGATGATTTTTTGTATAGGGTACAGACCACGGAAATTTTCTGGATCGGCACCGTTGAATGTTTTTGAGCTAAATGTATATAGGTTAAAACCATTAGCAAAAACCCGCGCCGACTTGATCTTAACCCGTTGCGTTAAGATTGTGGGTAATGTATAGCCTAATTCGACAGTGCGAATGCGTAGATAGTTGCCACTACGTAACCAAAAGGTTGAATATACATTGTTGTTAATCGCACCACTTTGCGGGCCTGAACTGGTGCTTAATCTTGGATAGTCGGCATTCGGGTTGTCTATGGTAAAACGATCGAGCTGTGTGCTGTAAGCCTGACCCGTACCGCTGTTAAATTCCCGGTAACTATTGCCAGAAAGATAGACTTCACGATTTATCATACCCTGAAAGAAGATGGAAAAATCGATGTTGGCGAAGCTAAAGCCTAAATTGGTTCCGAGCAAGATTTGTGGTTTTTCTGAACCTATTGGACCCTGATCATATTGATTGATCAGACCGTCACCATTCCGGTCTCGGTAACGAATATCTCCTAATTGTGGTGTGTAGCCCTCCACTGTTGGTGATGATTGTAATTCATCAGCACTCCTGTATAATCCTTCGGCGATATATCCTATGGTCTGTCCAACAGGATGCCCTGACGAAGACATGTAAGAATAGGCCAACGCAGGTTCGGCTTCGTAGACCATTTTCGATTTTTGGAAGCTTGCGTTCAGTAAGGCATAATAGGAGAATTTAGAGGTATGGTTGCGCCATCCCACTTCGGTTTCGTATCCGGTGTAATCCTGTTTGCCGATATTTTCATTGGGATAACTGATGCCCAACAGCGAATTGTTACTTTTGCGTGTAATATTGAGATCGCGGTATTTATTTTTGTAGTAAGTGAGTTGAAAAGTGAATTGGTCGTTAAAGAGCGCACCATCGATACCGAGATTTAGCATATTCACTTTGGCCCAGGTCGGGTTTGCGTTGGCCAAATAAGACTCACCTATTGTTCCTGCTGAGCCCGCTGTTGATCCGAAAAAAGTTTCTGGCGTACCATTATAACTTTGTATATAGGTGTAATAACTCGCATTGTCACGACCTAATAAACCATATGATCCGAATAGCTTTATTTTGTTTATCCATTTTACGTCTTTAAGTAGTTCTTCTCGGTGTATATTCCAACCTAAGCCGATAGCGGGGAATGTACCGTATTTGAACCCTCCGTCGTTTGGGTAACGATTAGCACCATTAACAGCAAAAGACAGCTCTGCTAGGTAGCGATTGTCATAGTGGTAAGCAGCATGTCCCGATATGCCCTGTACAGTATAGGGTAGGTCTGAACCATTGACCAGATTGTCCCGATTAGCTAACAGTATAAGGTCGATCCCATGCTTTTCGGTTTCATTGGAGTAGCCTATTGAAAGCTCCTGAAAATTTGATCTATTCTGAAAGGCAATGTTATTGCTGTTATTTTGTTCCGTATTATTACCATACTGTTTATATATTGGTGCTTCGAGATCGTCGTTCATTAACTGAAATACGGCGAATGATTTGTTTCGTACGTAATTTTCACGGAGGTTGGAAAAAAATGAAGCTCTGGCTTTTAACCACAAACCTTTCAGTACATCATCCAAAGAACGTTTTAAGTAGAAGTCCGTTAATATAGTTCGCGTATTAGCTACCGCATATCCTGAAGCGTTAGTCTGCGCTAATATATTATTTTGAAATTTGGAAGAGCCGCCAAAGGTCCCATCCAAGTTATATATCGGGTATGCACTATTAGGGGTGTTTAAAATTGACTGAAAGATATTGTCTGTCCCATCATTACCGGGGCTGTTGGCATTCAATATACGGCCTTGGATATACACTCCGGCCTCCAGTAAATCGGAAAGCCTGACATCCACATTCGAACGGACAAAATACCCCTTCGCGTTGGTGTTCGTACTATAATTGTTGTTGGCATTGGTTTTCAGTAGGCCGTTTTGACTGAGATGTTCGAGATTGACGAAATACTTGACATATTTGTTTCCTCCGCGGGTATTCAGATTGTATCGTGCAACAGTAGCGTTGTTTTTAATGACCTGTTCAGCCCAATCTACATTTGGATAGGTCAATGGATTATTACTATCTTTAAAGCTCGTTAGAGCAGTTTCACTAAAACCATTGTTTGTGACCGAAAGCCCATCATTTTTTAATGCTTCATTGTACAATAGGGCATACTGATAGGCGTGCAATGGTTTTCCGATTAAGTTTTGCAATGGTTTTTGGATACCATACTGAGCCGAGAAATTAATCTGTGTCCTATCGGTGTACCCTTTTTTGGTGACAATTGCTATTGCGCCATCAGCGCCACGGATGCCCAGCATTGCTAAGGAGACAGCATCTTTCAACACCGAAATTGATTCGATCTCCTGCATGCCAATTTCGGTAACAGAACGCGGAATACCATCGATTAGGATGATCGGCGGGCGACCCCTGAGTTGATAGCTCATGTCTTCATTTAATGGCTGTCCATTGTTTTGGCTAACCTTTAGACCGGCCAATTGTCCCGCCGCTGCAGTAAGGTAACCAAATACTGGAGTTGAGGCAATTGCATAGCCAGGTAATTTGGACACCGAAGCTGTGGAGTACTGCTTAGGTGTATTGAAATAGATTAATTGATTGATGTTACTGATAGAATCTTGCTCTAGAGTTTTCTCTAAAGAGACATCCTGCTGTGCATAGCTCCACAAGGGGAAACAAAAGAGCATAGCATAAGCTGTCTTAGATTTAAGCAAACTTTGTAATTCTAACATACCTTAATTGGTTTAAAATTGGTCTCTTAACATTTTTGAGCATCACGAACTTCTCAGCCTACATGGAAAAATATTACCGTTATCTTATGCTTAGTGTATTATAAAATAAGGCTTGTAGGTCTACTATATTCGGTTAGTCAATACTCAAAGATATTATAGTTGAATTCGGAAAGATTTGCTAGACTGGTTTTTTTTTAATGAAACCGTTCCCAAATTTTGGGAACGGTTTCACGGTTAGAATGATCCGTTTTGGTGTTTGCGAATTTCAAGTGCTTTTTTTGGGAAAATCTAGGTGGGCGAATACGGTATCTACAATTTCTTCGTCGTAGGAAGAAATACTACTACCAAACCTACAAGTGGTAAGTATGAACATATGCGATATATGTAATCAATACCATGACTATCTGCTATTGCCCCAATCACAGCGGATCCAATACCCCCCATACCGAATGAAAGACCAAAAAATAATCCTGAAATCATTCCTATATTTTGGGGCAAAAGTTCTTGCGCATATAACAATATGGCGGAGAATGCTGAGGCAATGATCATGCCTATAATGAAAGTGAGAACAACGGTGCAGGGAAGATTTGCATAGGGGAGTGCAAGTGCAAATGGTGATGCACCGAGTATAGAAATCCAGATGACATATTTTCGTCCTATCTTATCGCCTAGGGGGCCACCGATCATTGTTCCTAGCGCTACTGCTAAGAGATAGATAAATAAGTACCACTGGGATTGCTGGATAGAAACACCAAATTTATTGATCAAATAGAATGTATAATAGCTTGAAATGCTGGAAGAGTAGAAATATTTAGAAAAAATGAGTATTAACAATATAATAATCGAAAGAACTATAGTTTTTCGCGGTATACATTGGTTCGAAGCATTTCCAGTACTTTTTTTTATGCTTCTCATATTCTCAATTAATTTTGTATTAAACCATTTTGAAATGTAAAACATAATGACAATGGCGATCAGCGCTACTGGTGACATCCAAAAGACATTCAACCTGCCATAAGATGCTACTAGTAGAGCTGCTAATATAGGGCCTAGAGCAGATCCAAAGTTTCCGCCCAATTGAAAGATTGATTGCGTCAATCCTCGTTTATTTTTGGAGCATATATAGGCTATACGTGAAGCCTCCGGATGAAATATCGCCGATCCCGCACCTACAGTAGCTACTGCTACCAGCAGCCATACATAACTGGAGCAAATGGCGAGAAGGATGATGCCGGTCACACTAATTAACATACCCGTGGGAAACAAGTAGGGATAATGTTTTCTGTCAATAATAAAACCTACTATAGGCTGTAATAGTGATGATGAAAACTGAAACACCAGCGTTATGATCCCAATTTGTGTAAAATTTAAAGAAAATTCTTTTTTGACAATTGGATGAATCGCAGGAATAAGAGATTGTATGCTGTCGTTGATAAGGTGACAGAGACTTAACAAAAGTATGAATTTAAAGGAAATGTGCGAAGAGAATTCCGAAACACTATTTTGCCTCATTATGTATGCATTTTTAAATTTAAATAGAAGCTGAATATCAAAGGTCATCGAAGAAGGTGCCAAACGAAGATATCTTTATCCAGCCAAAAACGATTTATACTTATACAAATTTACCCTGTTTTTTGTCATTTCTATCAGTGAATGATAAAAATGTCGGCTACATTTACATATAATTGAGCATAGATTTTAGGAATGTTATTTATTTACCGTTGGTCTGATACAGAATTAGCAGTTAATCTAATTTATATCGTCGAAGACCATTAAACTACTATGTTATGAATACTCGCGTCATTAGAGAAAGCATATTACAGGGCAACACTGCTCTCGGTATTGAGCTGGGTTCAACTCGGATCAAAGCTGTATTAATCGATCAAAATTTTGAAATCATTAGTTCCGGTATCTACGATTGGGAGAATAAACTTATCGACGGTTTTTGGACCTACTGTGAAAAAGAAATAATTACCGGTATCCAGGAAGCGTTTAAACAAGTTTCAACAGAGGTACAAAGTAAATTTGGTATTCCTTTACGGAAAATAGGTACCATTGGATGTTCCGCCATGATGCAGGGCTATATTGTACTCAATAAATCTGGAAAATTACTGGTGCCATTCCGCACTTGGCGTAATGCAACAACGTCAGAAGCATCTTCACAGCTCACTCGAAGTTTTAAAAGTAAGATTCCCCAACGTTGGAGTATATCTCATCTCTATCAAGCTATTTTGGATAATGAACCGCATGTCAGTGATATCAATTATATCACAACATTGTCTGGATATGTGCATTGGCTTTTGACCGGTGAAAAGGTTTTGGGAATAGGTGATGCTTCGGGCATGTTTCCTGTGGATGAAATAAAAAAGCAATTTGATGAGGGGTTGATTCATAAGTTTGACACTTTGATTGCTGACAGAAAATACTCTTGGACATTATTGGACATCATGCCAGTTGTTCGGATAGCCGGTGAACCTGCAGGAAATCTGCATGAGCAGGGTGCCATATTGTTGGATCCGTCTGGTTTATTAGGTGGAGGTATTCCAATGTGTGCTCCGGAAGGAGACGGCGCAACGGGTATTGTTGCGACAAACAGTATTCAAAAGCGTACAGGAAACATATCTGTGGGTACATCTATTTTTGCACAATTTGTTTTGGAAAAAAAGCTTAGTAACATCTATTCTGAAATAGATATTATGGCAACACCTGAAGGAAATACGATAGGGATTATTCTTGCTAATAATTGTTCCAGCGATATTAATGCATGGATTAATATATTCGGTGAATTTTGTAAAAGTATGGGATTGAAAACAGATAGAGACGAATTATTCAATGTATTATTCAATCAAGCAATGTCAGGTGATCGGGATTGCGGAGGTTTAATGAGTTATGGTTATTATTCAGCCGAAAATATTACAGAAATAGTAAAGGGACGCCCACTATTTATTCGTACAGCCGAAAGTAATTTCAATCTTGCAAACTTTATGCGGACGCAACTTTTTTCAGCATTTGCAGTGCTCAGGATAGGAATGGATATATTAACAAATGATGAAAATTTTTCGTTTGATCACATATGTGCTCACGGAGGCTTATTCAAGACACCGGATGTTGTACAAAAAGTCTGTGCAGCAGTGCTCAATGTACCGATCTCCGTAATGTCAACAGCTGGCGAAGGTGGGGCGTGGGGGATGGCTCTTCTTGCTTCTTACTCGAAAGATAGGTTGGAAGGCGAGACCCTCAGCGCTTACCTGTCCAACAATGTATTTAAGAAAAAGGAATATCAAATAGTGTATCCTGATCGAATGGACAAAGAAGGATTTGATCAATTTTTGACGCGTTATAAAAGAGGATTATTGATAGCGAAAGCTGCTGAGAATTATTCCTAAAATGTCACAAGTTGCTTTTAAAAATGGTCTATTAACGGTATCTATTCATTAAATTAGAAACTAGTGAAGCCATAGATTCGATACACCGATCTATGTGTAAAGAGGAGTGAGATCACTTTCTTCTTGGATATCCAGATCATCCTCTTCAGGCATTTCTGGATCTTCATCTGAATCTCACAATCGGACAATTTAGTAAAAAACAGAAATATCTTAAAAAACTGCTTAACTAAGACTGCCGCTTTTATTTGCAAGTCCAGAGGCTTTTATACCCCCAAAATTTCAATGAAGATAGACGTGTTAGTTGAATTTGATGATATAGTGAGTTTACCGTTGATATTTTCCAGCCTATTCTGTATAGATTTAAATCCTATACCTTGTTTAAGCTTTTTATTTTCATTGAACCCCTTTCCATTATCCTCAATTAATATGTTCAATTTGTTGTCTTCTTTATAAATAGCTATCTGTATTTTTTTTGCCTTTGCATGTTTAATTATATTTGTTAATATTTCTTGAAATATATAGATAAGTTGAATTCGGATTTCAAGAGTGATTTTATCTAGCGCGCCTGGGTCAATATTTATCTCTGTTTCATATCTATTTTTAGGCAATGCATATTTGATGATTTTCATCAAATTTTCAATGTATGTTTTGTCATCGCTAATAAAATCTTCTGTGTACAAATTGTGGCTATGTTTCCTAGACTCGTCATACAATTCATTTGAAATATTGATGAGGACATCAACATTTTCGATCTGTTCGGCGCTCATGTTCTCATTTTGTAGTATTGTCAAGCGCTGTTTGACACTTGCAATTTTACTGGAAAATGAATCGTGCAGATCTTGAGCTAATCTTTTCTTTTCATCTCTTCTCACAAATGCTAGTCGTTCTTCCATAATTGAAATCTGGAGGTTTACTTCAGTATTTAACTCTTCAATACGCTTTTTTGATGCTTTTTCTCTCCTTTTTATGATAATATATACTAGAGTCCCAACTATGATAAATATCGATATTAGGCAAATAATCCAAAGATTTCGCGTATTTTCTTTCTCTTCGGAAACTCGCAATAATTCGCGATTTACTTCTGATTCTGTATGTGCATAAATAAGCTTATCTATATCATCGACCAGTAATGCCCGCAACGAATCGCTTGAAATTGCAACTTTTTTCATTTCATTGTAAGCCTTGTAGTAATTTCCTTCTTTCTCAGCTATTAATGTTGTTAAGGCATTCGCTTCGTAATGTTGTTCTTCATTTAAAAATGGGACATTTCTAAGTGAGTCTAGGTAGGAATTTGTTGAATCTTTAATTCCGACGCGTAAATAATATTTGGCTTTGGATAAATAATATTTGCTTCTGATATCATTATTAATTTCATTTGCATTAACAAACTCGCTATTGACAGCTAGTTTCATCTCATTTAAAGCTTGAAGTGCTTTATCCTTTTTGAAAACTCCATTTAAACTGTATTGATATCGGATGTGTGCTTGATAGAAATTAACATATTGGGCTTGTAAATTATCCTGGGGCAGTTTTTGTTTCAATTCAGCGTAAATTCTTTCGGAGAGTGCGAAGACACTATCGGCTTCTTTAATATTTCCAATTTCAACACAGGCCTCCATGGCTGGGTTAAAAAGCGAAATATATTCAATGGAAATATTAAGGTTTAACGCTTTATCTTTGATTAGTTGGGGTAAGGTATTTAGATAGGACCGATTTTTTCTGTACGTATCAACAACTTTTTTGTAGTTTCTATTCTCTAAGTAAACATTTATTTTTCTTGCTGAGACAATTAATGAGCGTTGTTTAAATAGCTTAAATATTTCTTTTTCTGCCTTTTCAAGGAAATAAAAGCACTCACCATTCCTATTTGCATATTGAGCATTATTGGCTAATTTGATGTAATAATTGATTTTATAAAGATAAAACTCCTTGTGTTTTTGTGTCAAGGCGAGATAGGTTTTTAAGTGTTCTGTTAACTCTTCCCTTGAAAAAGTACGGCCTGCCGAGAATTCTTTATCGACCCAAATGTCCATTTTATCCAAGTATTCCCTTTTTTCAACTTTATTATTTTCAATTAGTTTTAAGAAATTATCATTATTAAATTGCCCAATAGCATTAGTAATGTTTAGAAACAAAAATAATATAGATAATGATTTAGTTAATAATGCCATGGTCTTTTGCTATTTTTAATAGTTGAACAATAGAATGACAATTTGCTTTAGCCATCATTTTTTTACGGTAGGTTATAATTGTATGTGTACTCAGACATGCTTTTTCTGCCGCTTGCGCAATACTCAGCCCGCTCATAAAAAGATAAAGGAGCTGAATTTCCCTTTGAGAAAAAACGATCGAATCCTTATGAGCATTATCGTGTAGAACTTTCAATGACTCTTCTATATATAATTCATTTATTTCCACAGCTTTTATACATGCAATCAATGAGGATATTTCACAGGATTTGCTAATAATTCCGTTTGGTCTAACCTGTAGCATATTGTGGATAATATGTGGGCTTGTGGTTGATGATAAAAAAATAAAATGAGGGTGTTTAGCAAGTCTTTTGATATCTTGAAGTACACTAGCGCCATTATTGTCTCCCAAAAAATAGTCTAAAAAAAAATGAATGTTTTTTCTCTCTTCTTGGATAAGGTAATTGATCATCTCGTTAAATTGATTAAACACAAGTACGTGTTCAAATATTTTATATTTCTCTAATAAAAGTGAGAAGGAGTTAGCGAATAGTTTTTCATCATCCAAGATCACTGCCATTTTTACCTCTTTCATAGGTTATATTGTATTTTTTTTGACCTCTAATATAAGTCTTTTAGACTATTGATTAGTTTCAAAAGTGCTTAAAACAAGGTATTTGTAAATCTTGTAGACATTTAACTACCAATTTCTGGGGATAACTAATTATAACCATACCTAAAATTGGTGTTTATCGCTTCCGCTTGTTTTTTATGATTACAGGATTGTTTTGATTTGTCTAATAATGCTTGAAAAGTTTCAAAAAATCGCTATTGCAAAGTCTTTTTGAAGTATGAAAACAAAATTATTACAAAAGATTAAAATTGATAAAAGATGAAAGATGTCAAAAAGAAATATGTTCCTCCTCGCGTAGAGGTGATGGACATTAAAATGGAAAATTCTCTAGCAGCAAGTTCAGCTATTGTGATACCAGGTGATGGATCTGGCGGTGGTATAGCACATGAATGGAAACCTGGCGAGAATAAAGACTGGGAAATTACGTGGTAAATAAAGTTAAATATAATGAAAAGAAATTTTAAACATAAAATAGTTATTGGTTCTGGCGTATTAGTTTTCTGTTTTTTGCTGAATTCATGTAAAAAGGAACATTCCAACCAAATTCATGAGGGCGATGCGGTAAAGGTAATTTTTGATTCCAAAATCAATAGTTTCAATACTAATTCAGCTATTGCAACCAAAGCAACAACTTCGAAAGCAGTCAGTGCAGAGAATCGTTATTCTGTAAATGTTGATGATAAATACTCGATTGAGTGTGTTTTATCGGAAACTTCTAGCGGTCTTATGGCAAAAGCGCAATCAGCAAGTACAAATTTAGTTGCTCAAGTTGGACGATCGGCGGTAGAAATTGGTACGCTATATTCGGTAACATACTATGATAAGGATGGTAAATATGTAGGATTTAACCGATACAAAGTCGGAGATACTACTCCCACGTCTGGCAGTGAATACAAATTTAATGCTGGTGAGAAATATACCTTTATATTTCAGAGTAACAATACTAAACTTTATACGGTTGCTTTGCCACCTTCCAACGAAGATCTTGATAAGGCTGTGGTAGGTAGGCTACTGACACAAAGCGGTGGCCAGAATTTAGATCAGATGTACACTCGAATAGATAAAGTTTTGAATTACGGGACCAATTATATTGATGTGTTGTTCGAACATTTGTTTTGCGAAATCACTGTTAGTTTAGATTCTAAGAATGTTGGAAACATCAATGCAATTGGTAGCTGGAACGCATCTTCCCATTATAGTGGACTTTCTTTAAAAGTGAGTGACGCGAGTTTAACTTATAAAGGTGAAGATTTAATTTCACAAGGTTATCCCATCAATATGACAATTGATGGAACAAGACAATATGCACAATCATCACCCTTTCTTCTGGCAGCGCCCGACGGTCTTGGAAATATAAAAATCAGTGGTATTAATGTTGGCGGAGAAGTAAAAGACTTGACTATTCCTAATGTTCCGTTAACAAGAGGAAAGTCCTACAAGTTAAGTCTAACGCTAAAAAAGAATTCTACTGTAATAAACGGATTGGAATGGGCACCAGGAAACTTGTCAGAGATCAATGGTGCTTATTCCTTTGCACCTAATCTAGAATTGGGGACAGCATTTGGTTGGCAAAGCCTTAAGAGCGGAGAGGCATATGCTTACAATCCTGTAGGAGATCCTTGCTCGAAGGTAACGACAAATGGCGGCGGATGGAGAACGCCTAGTCATGCAGATTTTCAGGCAATAAGCATAGGGTCGACTAAAAGTTTGGTCACAGAAAATGGTCGGCAGGGCGTTCGAATTTCTAATGGTAATGCTGTTGTTATATTGCCAAAGACTCCAGATTTGTACTGGAATGGTGCTAGCACGGCGTCTAGTACGCTGTGGAATCGAACCAAAGCTCCGATTACTATTTCAAACTCAGGTTTTTACTGGGCATCAAATTCTAGAAGCTATTATGGAGTTAATCATGGCACTCAATGGAGTTTTAGTGAGACTTCGGCCGGCTTTGATACAGGATTTCGTACTAGTCCAAGCTACGTGAGATGTGTTAAAGGCACTATAGTTGTAAATTAATTTTGACTCTTTTTGTAAGCTGAAAGCGGGTATAGATTACCTGGATTTAAAATAGAGACTCTTTAAGAATTTCGTTTAATTAAATCAAAAAAAGCCATTATTGTTTTCGATAATGGCTTTTTGTTATGCTAACCTCATCTCAGGGTTTCGAACTCTTGCTGGATGTTTTACGCTTTTCAGCGGTAATGAAGTCTTTAATTGAATCGATTTGCAAAATGGGTTGCTAAATTTCTTTAGATATCGCATGCAGATAAAGCGGTGTTTGAAACGCTCTAGTCACATTCGAGATGGCTTAGGCCCAGAAAGCAGATTTCATCGTGATAAATTGTCTTTTTAGGTATTTAGTTCTGCCGTTAGTCACTCGTAAATCATGTTCGTAAACTTAAACGCCAAGCTCAAATTCGCTTTGTGTTTTACTGAGGTTAGATCATTACTAAATGGTCGGTATTGTTCCGCCGTCAATTACATATTCAGTTCCTGTTAGATAGCTAGCTCTTGGTGAAACGAGGAAGCCGACAAGTTCAGCTACTTCTGCGGGTTCAGCAGGTCTTCCGAAAGGAATTCCCCCCAATGCATCCATTACGCCCTGTTGCGCTTCCTCTACAGTGCTGTTTGAGTTTATGGCAATTTCACCTAACCAGGCTTCGGATGTTGCGGTATTGATCCACCCAGGGGAAACTGTTAGGACACGAATGCCTTTGGGCGTAACTTCGTTTGATAAGCTTTTGCTATAGTTTCTCAATCCAGCTTTTGCCGCTGCGTATGGTAACGTTGAATCATATAAGGGTAATTTGCCTTGAATAGAAGCAATGTGAATAATTACCCCGTTTCTGCGTTCGATCATCTGTGGTAAAAAGCTCCTGTCGAGACGTATCGGTGCCAAAAGGTTAGTCTGTATGGTCGATTCCCAATCTTCATCACTGAGGGCAGCGAAACCTCCTGCAGGGGTAGATGATCCACCGAGATTGTTTATCAGAATGTCTAGCCTTCCATAGTTTGCAAGCACCGCGCTCACTAATTTTTGGGTTCCCTCTGCCGTGCTCAGATCAGACGTAATGTAATGCAGATTACTATTTTCTTTTTCAGGAGCGTTTCTCGCGGTAATGATTACTGTTGCTCCGGCCTGTAATAGTCTTTCTGCAATTGCCCTCCCAGTTCCTTTTGTACCCCCAGTTACCAGGGCAATCTTGTTGGATAACTCATTGTTGAATTTAAACTGTTCCATTTTTTATGCTTTGTTTACAGGACAAAATTGGCGTATAAAAATAGTCTGTGCAAGTAGGGATTTACTAATCATATAGGGATAAATTTTTCCCCTATTGTACAAATGGGTTCATACGTTTAATTTTGAAAAATGTATGAAAGAAAAGTAATTCCAAATCTGAACTGTGGCCTTGACTTGATAGGTGAAGTGCTTTATGGCAAATGGAAAATCCGTTTGCTGTGGTTTATCAACCAAGGATATAAAAGACCCAGTGAATTGCTGCGTAAAATACCGGATGCTTCTCGACGGGTCCTTAACCTCCAGCTAAAAGAACTGGAGGATCATGAGCTTATCACCAAGAAAATATATCCTGTCGTTCCGCCGAAAGTTGAATATTCGCTTACCGATTTCGGGATAAGTTTGATTCCTGTAATTTCCGCGCTGGGTTACTGGGGGGATCAAAACGAGGAAAGACTGAGAAGGGTAATCTTAAAGAGACTTTCAAGTTAAGTGAAGAAATACCAAACTTAGGGCATGAGGCTCATAGTATTTACTTCAATATAGTTTATGAGGCGAGATAGACCAGTCACTGCGTATTACGTACTTTCATTCCACTGTTTTCACGTTCTTGGAACGAGCTGAAGATAAAAATAATTTAAGGTCTAATAACCATTGACTGACCAATTGATGGTTTGTTTTCAGCATTTTCTCTGATACATTGGGCGTCCTCCTTTGATTTGATCACTAGGAACAAACGGATTATTAATTACATCAATCCGTTTGCTATAGTGTCCCACACGTTGATTGTTAAATGGTTCTTTGCTCTACATCTGATGGCTCTGTTGGCGGTTGAAGGGGCAGATCTTCTGCATCATTTGCCTTTTCATTTTTGGCGATAGTTTCATCGTCAAAGCCACTTTCTTCTTGGATATCCAGATCATCTTCTTCGGGGATGGTTTCATCGTCAAATTCACTCTCATCCTCAAAATCAATTTCTTCTTGGATATCCAGATCATCTTCTCCGGCGATGGTTTCATCGTCAAATTCACTTTCATCCTCAAAATCAATTTCTTCTTGAATACCGAGATCATCCTCTTCTGGGATTTCTGGATCTTCATCGGATTCATTTTCAAAAAGATCTTGATCAGGATCCTGTTGTGAGATGATCGCAAATGCAATGATAGGCATACCTTGATGCTGATCGTGCGTTATTTTTTTTCTGTTCATGTTACACGTATTTTATTTGTAGGACACTGCATATTAGACAATTGTTGATTGATTAACTACGCTATAAATGCCGCTTTATACGTGAAATTTCATCTCTACGTAGATTACATTTTTCAATGGACCAACGTGTTTCTACTTTTTGTGACCGATTTATGCGTGAATTAACGCATCCATCAGCTATGATCGAACGAAAGTACTGTGATCGCTGTTAATTTTTAAAAAATTTGCTCACACGACACTGAGTCGATCATTAAAAATTTATAGAGAAAATGGAAAATTCAACAAAAATGGATAGACGCAAGGCTCTGGGAACAATAGGAACTAGTGTATTAGCTTTAGGACTGGTGGGAGGATGGCGGCCAGCTGAAGCTCAACAAGGTGGAAATGCTAATTTACAGAATCCAAACGACAAATATCCTAAACCGCCTTTTCAAAAGCAACTCCAGTCCTGGCCCGGATTGAGTAGTAAAATGAATCCAAGACCCGACCATGGCGAAGAATCATATAAAGGAAGTGGGAGGTTGAATGGACGAAAAGCCTTAATTACCGGCGGCGATTCTGGAATGGGGCGAGCTGCCGCAATCGCCTATGCACGCGAGGGAGCCGATGTTGCTATTAATTATCTACCGGATGAGGAGGTTGATGCCAAAGATGTTGTCGCATTAATTAAAGCTGCAGGGCGAAAGGCGGTGGCAATTCCGGGTGATCTTCGGGAAGAAAAGTTCTGTACGCGTCTGATAGAAGAGGCGACTCAGCAGTTGGGTGGTTTGGATATTTTGGTCAATAACGCTGCGCGACAGCAGACAAAACCTTCCATATTGGATATTACGACCGAAGAATTTGATGCGACCATGAAGACTAATATCTATGCCCCATTTTGGCTTATTAAAGCTGCTCTACCGCATTTGAAGCCCGGTTCAGTTATTATAGGAACAACCTCAGTACAGGCGACAGATCCATCGGAAGATCTTTACGATTACGCGCAGACAAAAGCTGCTACAACAAACTATATACGGTCTCTGGCGAAACAGCTAGGACCTAAGGGTATTCGCGTGAATGGCGTAGCTCCGGGACCTATTTGGACACCGCTACAAGTAAGTGGCGGTGCGACACAAGAAAAGCTTGTGAATTTTGGAGGTGACACGCCCATGGGAAGACCCGGACAACCGGCGGAACTAGCATCGATCTATGTTCAGCTTGCCGCATCAGATGCCAGTTACGCTAATGGACAGATTTATGGAGCTGCTGGAGGAGGCGGGCAACCTTAAGCCGATCCGCAAGCTAATCCCCGCTACTACGGGATCATCTGTTTTATCAAATATCTATCTAAGTGTTTTCTATGTGTTGCAATCGGTGAGAAGCTGATTGCAACTCCTTTTAAAATGTACACTTAACCGCCACTATTATAACCGACAAACCTTGTGCAGGCTCAATTGTTCTTCTCTGAAAGAGAATGGACCCATTGATATACCTTTAAATAATTGGAACATGGATCAGCTTAGTTTATTTGAAAACGAAGGATATAATTTTTCGGAAGAGCTCTTAGACTTTGAAGCGGATTTTCTTACACAAAAAGAAGCTGATGATTTGTTTCATCTACTGCTCAAGGAGGTCAGTTGGCAGCAGACATCGAAGACAATGTACGATCGAACAGTATTGACTCCTAGGTTAACGGCTTGGTATGATGATGAAAATACAAGTTACCAGCTCGCTGGAAAAGCGATCGCTGTAAATCAATGGCTTGAACATTTGGAAGCGTTGAAGGAAAAGATCGAACAGCGCTTCAATTATCGATTCAATTCTGTATTGATTAATTTATATCGCGACAACAGTGATTCGGTGGCCTGGCACCGTGACAGAGATAGCGAACTGGGAGATAGGCCTGTAGTTGGATCGATAAGTCTGGGACAGGCGCGGTTTTTTGATTTTAGGAAGGTTGACGATCATAGTAAAAAGTATTCCTTGTTGTTAAATAATGGTTCCCTTTTGCTGATGAAAGGCGATTTGCAGGAAACTTGGGAACATCGCGTCGCAAAATCCACGCAAAAAATGAAAGCTCGTATCAACTTGACTTTTCGCTTAATCGGCGATGTATATTAGGAATTTTAAGATCTGAATAAGTTTTTAATAGCATCCCTTTATTTATTTTGTCCATCCCACACTTTTCTTCCACTCTTCCATTTCTCGTTTTCTCTTTTCTAAGTCTGTAGGTGGAGACTGCTTTTCACGCAGTGCCTGTATCCTTATCACTTCAGTTTGCTCTTCAAGCGTGTTTAGGCCGATTGACTTTCGTCGTTTATTTACTTTGATCGCATCATCTACTGTATGAGGACTTAGATTTCCGTTTTCGTCCCAATCAAACTGAGTCCCGTAACGTTGTGGCTGATCTTGAAATACAGCTATTCGGTCTGTTAGATAAGCTAAATTTCTAGGATCGGCTTTATTATTTTTTACAGCTGTCTTCAATAGTTCGGCACTTCTCTTCATGAATTCTGGTTGTTCAATTGAGTGCTGTATAATTAACCAGGTGGCGTCGCTAGCTTCTTTTCCTACTTTTTCTGCTGTAGGATAACCGATGATGTTCATGATTTTGTCTAAAATCTGAGCATTTTTATTGTGTAAGATCTTCATTTCTTCATTATATCCATCGCCTAGTTTACCCTCATTAATAAGCTTATCCCTTAATGCTAAGTCTGCATTTTTCAGATCAATTATTTTTTCTGCAATGTCTTTATATTGCATCATAAGTGCTTTTTCGTAAAGAAATGTGGTGATTAAAAATTCTAAGCATACTCATCGTGGTAATATACAACTCATTCAGCAACACTTTTTACTACAATTAGATGTAAATTACCGAGGTTCATAATCCTTTCCCCAAATTTAATGTGTAATTGTTGTATTGTCAATACGTGTTGAATGTCTATTCGCGCTTTTTTAAGATTCCGATTTAGCACATTTATTGGATTCTTTGGAGCCCTAGCGAGTTAAGTATTCTCTTTGGATTGAACTTTCAGCAGACCTTTTTGTTTTGTATTTTTATGAACGGAAGGTTGGTATTGCTTCAATATTTCAGGATATATCAGTTAATACAGTTAATAGTAATTAAATGAATAAGATTATGATAAAGATCAAGTTATGTGTTTTAATTTTCTGTTATGCGTATTTTTTCGCTCACAGCAATTGTAGTGCTCAGCGTACCAAAAGCAATCATGAGACAGGAATTCAACGTATCAAAGGCAATTGGTTCGACAGAAAAAATAAAAGGCATCTATCGATCCATCATGAACGCGGACAGGAGTATTTTACCATTAACGACTGGTATGACATCGGCCAAGGTAGGGAACCAATGATTGATGCCTATAAAGCATGGCCGAGAGGGAATAAATTGATTATGCTTCAAAGTACTACAGATCTGAGAGCCCCCTATGCAGAGATTCTGCCTTCCGGGAAGTTTCTTTTGTATCGTACAAAGAAGATGAATGATGAAAATGGACCTTTTATAGACAGTGCTTTCTTTTCTAGGTACAAATAAGTGATGTTCTAGCGTTCTATTTATGCCCCTAAAACCTCGAAGACCTCTAAATATCGATCAAACTACCTTCTAATTATACAACAAATTATGCTAATTGTATAACTTAAGTTGTCTTATTAATAGGAACTTTATTTCGAGGGAATAATCAAGTTGTATCGCAAATCTTAAGCTAATGAAAACAGACACAGAATTGAAGAACGATGTGGAGTGGGCGATCAAATGGGAGCCCCAGTTGCGTTTTGCTGAAATCGTAGTTACAGGTGAAGATGGAGTTGTTCCCTCTCTGATCACGTTGACAGTTATGCAAAAAAGCTGGAAGCTGAAAATGCATCAAAAAGAATCCATGGTGTGCGGGCATTGGTTGAAAATATTAAAGTACAATTTCCAAGTAATTGGGCAAAGACCGATTCTGAAATCGCAAACAAGGTGTTGACTGCTTTGCGAGGAGCACGGTTATTACCAAAAGACAAGATCGCGATAAAAAAAGGATGTATAGGATGCGCTGTTACTTAGGCTAAAGCAGCAGTAAGGGCAGGAGTTGGGTTAGTAACGGTTAGCGTTCCTACTGATGAAAGAGCAATTTTACAATTGGGCGTTCCTGAAGCTGTGGTTATAATGCGAGAGGAAAATCCCCCTAATGTAGAACGGTTTTCAGCAGTCGGAATAGATCCTGGCTTGGGTATAGATCAAGCCTCTGAAGAACTGCTTTTACTGGCGTTGACACAGTTCAAGCAACCTTTATTATTAGATGCTAATGCGCTGAATATGATAGCAAGTAATAAAAAGCTATTGTATAAAATTCCTCCAGACGATCATTACTCCTCATATTGGATAGTTTGATCGGTTATTTGGTGACCATCAGCATAACGATGAGCGAATAAACAAGGCCATGGAGAAATCAAAAGAATACGATATCATTATTGTTTTGAAAGGCCATCATACCACCATTGTTTCACCAGAAGATATATTTTACAATACAACAGGCAATAGCGGCCTAGCCAAAGGAGGGTCGGGAGACGCACTGACAGGCCTCATCACGGCATTTCTAGCGCAAGGATATACACCACTCATTGCAGCATGTGTAGGCGTATTTATTCATGGTTTGGCTACGGATATTACTTTAAAAACGCAATCAAAGGAAGCGATGATCATTACGGATATTATTAAAAATTTTGGAAATGCATTTAAGAAAATAAGAACATAAACTAAGTAGTAACATTTCATAAGATTTTGTCGAAAAAATATAAAGAAATAGGTTATACGCTGTATCAATTATCACAATAGATGGAAAACAGCGATATCGGTAAATAAATTTTACCCAGCCAAGAAATAAAGTTTAAGGACATTGGAGCATGCATTTGGATATTTATGCTTTTTCGTTCCATTTCCTTTCATCCTGCTCGATCTCCTGCTTTCCCGTTCAGCAGCAATTCCCGGCTCCGCTTATCTTGGACACCTCCAATTGGGTAAAGCAAATGTACGATAGAGATGGCATTGCAGGTGATAAGATCGAGGTGCTCCCTGTAGGTTGTCATACGGGTTCTTTCGTTCCCCATGCAAGTAACGTTCCCAACACCCTTTCGGTACAGCGACAACTTGGAGTATCTCCAGATGAGATTATGATTTTGACAGTTGGTGGAGATGCGGCTCCAAAAGGATGAAAGCATCTGATTGTGTTTAAAAAAATCATTATTCCAAAAGCACTTTCTATTATTGCATTTAAGCGCTATTTTTATCTTTTTAACAGTTTATTTATATGAACTCTTATCCGTTACAAACATCTTCACTTTGAAATGAGGGAGTTATTAGGGGGAGACTGATTGTTAGATACCACTTAGTATTCTAACTTGAAATAGTTTTCTTGTGAAAATTTTATAAATTCGTTTTATGATTTTATTGCTAGTTCTTTTTTCGCGACAACTACACTGTCTAGTTAAATACCGCAGTTACACATCAAGTGGCTTCTGCCTCGATGAGCACGTAGGAAATTGATCGTAGATTAGGCCACAGAAGAAAACCAAAATTAATTCATAATGTTTATATTTGAATAAGAGATATTTCTCCAATTGTTTTATCTTATTTTTACCGATATTGCTTTGGAACATTCTTTTGACTAGTCGTTTGCCGAGAAATTATCAACCCGATTTGTTTTCAAAAGGTATTCCTCCTTGTTTAATATATGTAGAGAATATTTCTAGGCTGACTATCTTTTTATTTGCATTTATTACATCTTTTTCCGTAAGCAACTTGCGGCAAAAGATTGGTTTCTACATTTATGTAGTAGGAGTGTTGCTATATGTTTGTTCGTGGGCGATATTGATTTGGTTTCCTGAAAGCATTTGGAGTAAAGGCATTGTCGGCTTTTCAGCTCCTGCACTGACTCCAGCCATTTGGTTAACAGGAATCTGTCTTATGGGAAATTCATTTTATTTTAATTTACCATTTAAACGCTGGCCATTCATTTTGGTTTCAGCTATTTTTTTGTTTTGCCATATCCATCATACAATCATGGTATATTCCAATGTTAACTAATGTTTATCATTTTCGTTACTATCTGAAATCAGACACCTCACTCGATTTCCTGGCCAACTTTTCCTGCTCACCGCTTCGTGCAGTCGAGCAGCGTCCTAGGCGAAGATTATTTACCTTGTGCTGCGATTTAGCTTAGGGCGTTTTACGATAGCAGAAATTGGACAAACTGTAGAAGCTGTAGGAGAGATCATAAAGCAATAGCACAACAATAAATCGCTACATTGAAATTAGGATTTGAACAACATTTTCTAAGAAATGAACAGCCATTATCTCAAATAACCTAAAGAGCTTTAAAGTCGTTGATGAGAGGTGTATGCATCTTCGGAGAAATTTTTGTTATATCCAAAAATACTTCTCGATAGGCAATTGAGAATAAGAGCATTTCAGTAAAAAAAAAGTTGGTCGCATTTTTCTTTTTGCCCAACCCAAAGTTTTTTTGAAATCTCTTTAATAAGGCAATTGGGTGTTTGATATGCGCTTTCTTTACTGATGAATAACTCCCTGTCTATTTTGCTAATATACTTTTTGTTGCTCAGCGATTCTTTATCTTAATCGACATATTTATGTACATATTTTAGTCTGATCAGCGTATCCATATTAAAAGCTGACATTTTAGAATTGCGGCCTTCTGGAATTGGAAAAAAAATCTGACCAGCACTTTGAGAGAGTAATATCCAATTTGGTCCTGAATGCGAATGTGTAACTAATATTGCAGAACCTATTTTTTTGAAAAGTGCATCAACAGCATCGAAGGGAAATATTGGTTGAGAGTCTCCTGATCTTTGGAAAATTAGACACCTGGAATCCGAACCGATATTGCTGATTCGTTGCGCTGTCAATCACGATAAATTTTTCGCGGGTCTCGCCATTCACCCGAATAGGGTCTATATCAATATCTTCCAGCTTTAATAAATTTTCGAGCATGTTTCCTGTCTTTCCCCCGGAGGTAAAAAGAGCAGTTGAAGCCAAACCTAGTCTTTTCAAGGCCCGAGATACGTTAATTCCTCCGCCACCAAGTTCGTATACAGGTTTTTCATAGCGCAATTTCTTTTCCAGAACGATATGCTGTACGCTGGTACTCTTGTCTACGGATGGATTCAGGGTTATTGTTAAAATAGATTTTACCATTTGTTTATGTTATAAATGCTATTCATCTATAAAATAGTGGATTGTCGAAATGCACTATTAAGTAATTTAAAATAAAGCTACTAATTATAGTTGAGAACGTGCAACCTTATCTACCGAACTTGAAGCTAGCTAATTCTATATTTATCTGTATAAATATTTCATTTACTTTATCATTTTATGGCACGATTATACTTTGTAGCGGAGTTTTCTTTTGGTTCATTTCAGCTTATTCCTTTGCAAAGAATAAACAGAATCTGGATGGAGCCCGAGCAAACATCGGCTGATAATCCGCATCAATAATGATATGATCTATACTATATGTGTCCCCGTTTTGTCTGTAGTAATCGCAGTAACTGAGCCTAGCCTCTCCACAGAATTCAGATTGCGGCGGCCCGTATCAAAGAGTTTAAGCTGATGAGCGTTTAACTGGGTAACACGCGTAGCGATATTCGTTAGCCAGCGAGTTGGATATTATAGGAGTACAAAGAGGTTAGGTTGGGTGGGGGCGTACTTATTGTTTAATAATTATTGTACTGTCATACCCCCATCGATAACCTGCGTTGTCCCAGTAATGAATTGACTGTCGTCACAGGCAAGAAACAACGCTAATTTTGCGATTTCAATTGGTTCTGCATAGCGTCCAAAAGGAATAGAAGCTTCAAATGCTTTTTTGACTTCCTCGCCGTGGCCTGTGGAAGCACCTTCTTCTATAGAGCGCATCATCCGATTGTTAACTGGAGACGGATGAATTGTATTTACTCTTATTTTGCGCGGTGCGGCCTCAATGGCGGTGGCTCTCATAATTCCAACAACAGCATGTTTGCTGGTGACGTAGGCACTTAAGTTAGCAAACCCCACTATGCCAGCGACAGACGAGGTCAAGATGATGCTTGATCCATCTTTCATCTTGGGCAATACATATTTATTGCCCAACCATACTCCCTTTACATTTACAGATATCACTCTATCGAAAATATTTTCTGGATAATCTTCAATGGAATTTACGACACCCTCAATCCCGGCATTGTTAAAAAAGACATCAATCTCTCCAAACGCTCTTACTGTTTCATTGACATATGCTTCAACTTGAGCTGCTACGGAAACATCCGCTACGACATATTTTACATTTTCACTGCCAAGTTCAAGTACTGTTGTTTTTAATGCTTCCTCATTAAGATCAATAAGCATAACATAAGCCCCCTGTTCCAAGAACAATTTGGCTGTTGTTTTACCAATGCTTCCCGAGCCGCCGGTTATTATAGCTACCCGCTTATCTAACTTTTTCATTGTTTTATCTTGTTTGTGAATTTTATACTAACGATCAGATTTGCTTAAACATCAAAATTACGTATATGGTCCTATTATAATGGTGTCAAGGGAAACTTGAATGCAGTTATTGCGTTTAATTTTGATATTTCTGATAGGGCTTAGAATCTAAAGTTTTCTTATTCTTCTAAACTGGAATAATTGTCAACGACCAGATTATTTTTGACATGCCAGATCCCTGGTGTTTTCCAGGCGATATCTCCAGCTTCATCTTTCTGATACCACGAATTGGCAGTCCCGTCCAATGTCACTGTTGTCCCTGATACTGAAACTTTGATATCGCTGTCATCAATAGAACTTCTGTTTAAGGCCTGTTCAATATCTTTTTTCTCTATGGCATTATGGATATCTGATTTGACCGTTATGTTGTTCGTCACGCCTTTCACGCCAGTTAGATGGCTTGCTGCTATTTGGGCTCCTTTACGCTGGTAATCCCAGGGCAACTCACCTTCCAAAGTAACCCAGCCGTCTTCAAGTTTGACAGTGACCTTGTCCTTCGGTACCGACCAATTATCTTTTAAGGCGCTGAGCACTTCGTCTGCCACTTCCTCATCAGTCTTTGACCAATTATTCGGAAATCTCACATCAATATTTTCTACAAGGGCTTTTACGCCAATAACTTTCTTTGCCGCATTTTCAGCCTCCAGCTTTTTTGAGTAATTATCTACAATTCCTGTCAGGGAAACAACGCCATTTTTTGCTGTAACACCGATTTCCGCAGCGTGCAATAAAGGCTCCCATTGTATTGCCTTTTGTACGTCTTTTTGCAATTCTTCATTCGTCTTCATCTGGTTTAATTTTTAGGAACAATGTTATTATTGATCCAGTGTAAAGTTCTTGTTTTCAGTGTTATGTATGTTGTATAATGAGCGTTTTCTTTTGTATAATTAGTAGTAATTTTTTCATTTCTTTTTAACATGAACTGAATTGGGCGATAACCATCAAAAAAATAGCTAAAAAAGGAAAGCGATATACTAGTTTAATCAGGCGAAATGTTTATAAAACCAACGTTTCATCAGCTCTGCCGATAATATATATATGACTACAATACCAAGCATCGCTAAATAGATTCTAAGTGGTAGTATAATAAAACCAAACATTGTTGCAGCAAAAGGAAGAATGGGAAGGAATAATGCCAAGACAGCGATAAACAGCGTCGCCAAAAGCAAGTATTTTCCGGGCCTGCTTATAATAAATGACTGCCGTGTGCGGACGACCAGAACGATGAGGGTAGCAGAAACGACAGATTCAATGAACCAGCCCGTTTGAAACTCTTTTTCCGTCGCATGAAAGTAAAACAATAATACAGCAAAAGTAATATAATCAAATATAGAGCTCAATATCCCAAAGAAAAACATAAAACGTTTAATGAAACCGATATCCCATTTGCGAGGTTTTTGAGTCCATTCTACATCGACAGTATCTGTAGCTATAGCCATTGATGGTAGGTCTGTCAATAAATTGGTGAGTAAGATCTGTTTGGGCAATAAAGGCAAAAATGAAAGAAAGATAGATGCTCCCGCCATACTGAACATATTTCCGAAATTGGCACTAGTAGCCATAAAAATATATTTCTGCGTATTGGCAAAAGTCCGGCGCCCCTCTTTGATCCCCTCAATAAGTACATTCAGATCTTGGCTAAGCAAGACGATATCTGCCGCTTCTTTAGCGACATCAACTGCTGTATTCACCGATATACCGACATCAGCAGCATGGAGCGCAGAAGCGTCATTGATACCATCGCCCATATATCCAAGTACTTTGCCGGCCTTTTTCAAAGCAAGAATAATTCGCTCTTTGTGATTGGGCTCTACCTCGGCAAAGATATCTGTCCTTAGTACCTGATGTAAAAGGGCGTTCTCACTCATTTTTGCGAGTTGTGGTCCCGTGATGATCACAACCTCTTTCATACCGATCTGGATGCCCATATTCTGGGCGATAAGGGCATTGTCTCCAGTAATAACTTTTAACTGGATACCGAGTTTATTTAATGACTTTATCGTTTCAGCTATTCCCTCTTTCGGCGGATCAAACAGGGTGATAAAACCTGCGAATATCATATCTTTTTCATCGTTTTTATGAATAGGCCCATTATTAGCCCATTTTCTATAGGCGACACCTAAGGTTCTGTAACCCTTCGCGCTGAGATCTTTATAGGTCTGTTGGATTTGGCTTTCTGATGCCGCCATTGGAGAAAGTTTTCCCGCTACATCCTCAACCTGGCTGCAGATCTGTGTTACCTGATTCACAGCGCCCTTGGTGACCATAAGCGGCCCATCATCTCCGGAAACCAATAGTGTTAAGCGTTTTCGGATAAAATCATAGGGGATTTCATCTAGGCGCTGTCTTTCGGTATAGTCCTTTAGTTCGAGAGCCGATATGGCTTCATCAATGGGATTTCGGAATCCTTGTTGCAGGCATGCATTGGTTTTGGCCAGCGATAATACATTGGTATTTTCAGTTCCATGAATATCAAGGCCCTGATTGACTTTTACATTTCCCTCAGTCAATGTCCCTGTTTTGTCAGAGCATAGAATATCAATACATCCAAAATTTTCTATCGAATTGAGCCTTTTGACAATAACCTTTTTTTGTGCCATTCTACGGGCGCCCTGCGAGAGATTTACCGTAATAATGGCCGGAAGTAATTGGGGTGTCAGGCCCACGGCTATGGCTAGCGTAAACAGGAGGGAATCCAGTACAGGTTTATGCAGCGATACATTGACCCCGAAGATCAAGATAACCATGACCAGGGTTATCTGCATCAGAAGATAGCCAAAATGCCGTATACCAGCTTCAAACTCCGTCTCTGGAATGCGATTTTGGAGACGTTGACTTATATGACCAAACTCGGTATGAATACCTGTTCCGACAATAAGTATTGTCGCCGTTCCACTGATCACATGACTGCCCATAAATACGGCATTGCTCCGTTTCGCAAGCGCTGTGTCCGCGGGTAAAACACCCGCTTGTTTCTCCGCCGGAAATGTCTCCCCTGTAAAAGCGGCCTCATCTATAAAAAGCTCATTTGATGTCAGTATAGCAGCGTCACCTGGTATCACATCGCCTGCCCGAAGCGACACGATATCACCCGGCACGATTTCCTCAATGGGTAGCTCAATACTTTTGCCGTCTCGGCGTACGGTTGTTGTTATACGCACCAAGGCCAATAATTGGGCTACGGCATTGCCCGCAGCTCTTTCCTGCCAAAAGCCTAGTGCACTGCTGAAACAGACGATAGCAAATATAATGAGCGCATCTGTTCGGTCTGCCAGATAAAAAGACAAGGCTGCGGCAATCAGTAATATCACCGTTATGGGGCTTTTAAATTGATTTAGAAAGAGCAATACAGTACTTTGTTTCCCTGTAGATTTAAAGGAATTGACACCATATTTTTTCCTTCTCATTAAGACGTCTTGCTCCTTTAGACCTTCCGGAGTTGTTTCCAGCTGGTTTAGCAGGTCATCTGTTGGGGTTGACCAAAAATTACTGATACCAGATATTGTATTCGGAAATTTCATAGAAAATACGTTTATTAAAAAACGTTCGATAATCATATTGCAAGATCTGGAACGAAGGACTTGATATTTCAGCGGCTAATTCATCTTATTTTAGAATCGAGCTAGTAAGTAAATTTAAATAAAGCTAATCATTTTTTTTGAGAGTGTGCCACGTTATCTACCGGACTTGAAAACAAGTTGTTACGTCGCAATCTATTCTGCTTAGTACCGTTCAATTACTACCAATTATATAAAAATTAGATAATATTATACAATCTATAGTGATTTATAAATAAGAACTTTGTTTGTATTAAGTTGGTCACTTCGAAGGTTTATCCATCCGAAGATAAATGCAGGTAGAGGTATGGATGGATATCGAAATTTTAAACAAATTAGATATCATGAAAGCGCTCAAGTATTTTCTAGTTGGTTTTTTCTTTATTCTTTGCACAGCGATCCACGCACAGAATGTGAAGATAGATACTGCAATTACAGTAGCGCTCAAGGACAATACATATCTATCCAGGCTGAATTATCCAAAATCAGTTTTCAGGTTCTATACCGACAATTATTCAGGCTATCATTGGACAGATAGTCGGCAAAAACAGGATCAATCGGAAATAGCGCTTTTATTGTTGGCGCGCGCCAACCATTTTGGGCTTTCGCCTTCTGATTACCATCCAGAAATCCTTTCTTTTGAAAAATTAAAACAATGGCGGGATTTTCCCTCTGTAAAGAATCAGACGGAAAGAACCCAGTTTGATATGCTGCTGACAGATGGCCTTATTACCTTTATTAACGATCTTCACTTCGGAAAGTATAATCCATTATATCATAAGTCGCGCATTGATACCAGTAGGATCAATGGATTTTGTGCGGATGAGATATTGTCGGCAGCACGAATGCACACGGATTTCCAGGGAGCAATACTTAAGGCTCAACCAAAGATCAAAGCTTATAGTGATCTTCAGGTCTATCTGGACAGTTCCTATACGGTAAATAATAGTATCACTTCTCAAAGTGAAAGAGGCAAGATCATCATTAATATGGAACGCCTGAGATGGATCAACACGCAAAGTGCCAACTATATTATGGTAAATATTCCTTCGTACACACTGGAGCTTCATCAGGGGGACGAGATGTCGGACTTTAAGGTTGTAGTAGGAAAGCCAACAACAAAAACGCCCGTTTTGGAAAGTGAAATCAGTTATTTTTCAACGGCACCCGACTGGTGGGTTCCCCAAAGTATTTTCCGTAAAGAAATGCTACCGGAAATTTTGAAAGATAAGAGCTACCTAGCTGATCATAATTACTCGATCTATGACCGATCGGGCAATAAAGTCACCGTGAATGCATCAAAATTGAGACAGATCAACAACAGTCCTTATAGCTATAGTGTAAGGCAATCCTCGGGTCATGACAACGCATTGGGTGCTGTCGTATTTAGATTTCAGAATCCCTATGGGGTATACCTTCATGATACCCCTCAGAAACAGTTTTTTGATCGCGGGAAAAGGGCGCTCAGTCATGGCTGTGTACGTGTGGAAAATGCAGATCGCCTCGCCGCTATGCTATTATCATTTGATGGCTCAGAATACAAAATTTCAGAGCTGGAAAATGCAGTACTATCTTACGAAAAGAAGGATTTCGTGCTGAAACAGCCGGTGCCGATTATAATAACTTATCTGACCTGTCTTATAAAAAACGGGAAGCCTGCTTTGTACGCCGATATTTATCAGTTCGACAGCGCACTGGAAGACAAGTTTAATCAAAATAGATAACGGAATCAGGACAGCATGGCGTTGCTGCTCATGCTGGATGTGTTTAAAATAAAGAGATTACTACTTAGTCAAAAGTGATCATGATCATCGTAAAAGATAACAGTGATCATGATCTGAAAATTTTTATAGATCTAACTTTAAAGTATCAAACCATAAAAACAAATTCATTATGAAAACCACAGAAACCCCCGATCAACCAGTTCAGTCTTCACTTGTATCGCAGATAGAAGATTTTTGGGGTAAAAACGAACTTGCCGATGCACTGGAAAAAATGGAACCAACGATAAATATCATTGAAAAGAGTGGTGTTTATAAACTAAGAGTTTCAGCCCCCGGATTTAAAAAAAGAGATTTTAGGGTGGCAGTCGAGGATCGGTCACTGATCATTAGTGCGGAGCACAATGTTGAGAAGAAAGAAGAAAACGAAAATTATGTGAGGAAAGAATTCTTCGCCAATTCATTCTCCCGTAGCTTCCGCTTACCAGATAATGTTACCCTGGATCGCATAAAAGCCACTTATAAAGACGGATTGCTAAACATTACCATTAATAAAACTAATGCGGAGGAACAGGAGATAAAAGACATCAAAATCCGATGAATAAGACGAGGTGATATTCATAACGTGCAGGTGTGCATTTAAGAGTTTTCTTTAAAAAATAGACTGCCGGATGCACATGGGTTTCATTAAAAAGATCAAGATGGAAACTATTTTTATAAAATCTCTCGGAGGGACCGGAACAGTGACCGGATCAAAGCATTTATTAAAAACTACCGAACTCACCATATTAGTCGATTGTGGCTTATTTCAAGGAATTAAATCCTTACGCGAACAGAATTGGGAATCCTTAAATATCCCGATAGCAGAAATTGATCTGGTCATTCTTACCCATGCCCATCTTGATCATTGCGGTTATCTCCCTCTACTCTTGAAAAATGGGTTTAAAGGCCGGATTTATATGACGGAGCCTACCGCGGAACTGACAAAGTTAATCTTGCTTGATAGTGCGAAATTACAGGAAGAGGATGCGAAAAAGGCTAATCAACATCATTATACCAAACATCATCCTGCAAAGCCCCTGTATACACAGGATGATACCGAAAGGGCTTTCGAGCATTTTTATATTGTAAAGGAAAATACCGATATCAAACTAAGCGATCACATTCAATGTCAGTTTAAGCCCTGCGGGCATATTCTTGGCGCCTGTTCGGTGGCAATTACATGCTTTGACAAAACGACTGTCTTCTCAGGAGATATTGGACGAAACCGTAGTGAGATTCTGCCTATCCATGACTTTTTTACCGAAGCGGATTCTTTGGTGATGGAGTCTACTTATGGAGACAGATTGCACGACAACACAGATTTGTATGATAGTCTGCAACATTGGATCAACCTTATGGTTAAAAATCACGGAAACATTATTATTCCAAGTTTTGCCGTGGGCAGGGCGCAAGAACTTATCTATATGCTCTTTCTAAAATTCCTCCTCAACAGATCATGCTGGTACATGGCGAACCATGTGCATTGGAAGCATTGCGTGTAAAGATCCAAACAGAACTAGAAATACCCGTTAAAATTTTAGTGAAAGATGAGCAATTTGCACTCACATAGTTTGCCGGAGTTGCTTATAATCACTTAAAATTCACTTTGTTGTATGCAATGTCCCTTGCCGTCCAAAATATACAGGTAGTCATGATGCATGGGGAATTGTGATAGCGGCGTATCTGTCTCATCGTTTGAAATTGATAATCTTATTGGAAGAGTGTGATCGTATTTTATGATAATTTAATAACTACTAACATGTTAGGAGAATTGAGTAAAAGAGAAATTATCACCTTATTAGGGAACCAGTTTATTGGTCGTATAGGGTGCCATGTCAATGGTGAAACCTACATTGTCCCAGTTAACTATGTTTACCAGAATAATTCGATATATGTTCAGTCAGGCGAAGGTAAAAAGATTGAAATGCTGCGCGCAAACTCTCAAGTTTGTTTTCAGGTTGACGAAATTGATAGCATGTTCAAGTGGAAAAGTGTGATTTTGTGGGGTAATTTTGAAGAGCTGAAGGGTATGGAGCGACAACAGGTTATGCAGGGCTTGATCTTGCGCATTATGCCTAATACAAATGAGACTGGACGAAATCCTGCTCATGCAATATATCCACAGTTTCATGATTCACTAATTGTATTTCGCATCAACATCGAGCATGGGACCGGGCGATTCGAATCACATGATGCAAGATAATGACTTTAACTCATCGATGCCTCTCTATTGATCGTTCAAAGCTTGCCATCTCTGCAGTGGTCAGAGAACTTAATGAAAATATAAAAATATTATTCATTTTAAGATCTCTATTTTTTGATTTTATGGAATAACCTAAAATAAGGGTTAAGGATACCGAAATTTAGTAAATCGTTGTCTGATAATTATTTAAAAACAAATTGTTAGGCAAACATGTTTAGTATATAGCTACTTTGTTTTTGTGATAGATAACTTAGCCCATTTATTATTTGTGCTATTGGACCAACCGACATGAAATTAATCATCCAAAATATGGTGAGCCGCCGTTGCAAAATGATGGTAAAATCTGAACTCGATAAATTGGGGATAGCCTATATATCAATCGAATTAGGCGAAGTTAGATTAGCACAGCCTATTTCTAAAAATATCAAACTAAAGCTCCAGGAAGCGTTGCATCAATCGGGATTGGAATTGCTGTACGACAAGAGAGCCGAATTGATCGAAAAGATAATCAGTATTATTGTCGAAATGATCCATTACTCCAAAGAATTCCCGCAAGTTAATTTTTCTACTTTATTAAGTGAGAGACTAAAAAAAAACTATCATTATCTCGCCGAGATATTTTCCAAAACAAAGGGGATCACGATCGAACATTTTATCATATTGCATAAAGTAGAAAAAATTAAGGAATTGATCCTTTATGGCGAATTGAACCTTACGGAAATATCATATCAGCTGCATTACTCAAGTGTATCCCATCTCTCCAAGCAGTTTAAGCAGGTCACAGGGCTGACACCTACATTTTTCAAAAAGTTTCCATTAAGAACGCGAACAAATCTCGAAGATCTTTAATGTCACTCAGTCTACCTACCAATTATACAACAATCCATTCGAATTGTATAACCTATACTATTTTATTAATCAGAACTTTATTAGGAAGTAATAATTTAATTGCGTCTTAAAATTTAAGCAGATGAAAACAGATGCAGAATTGCAAAAAGATGTCGAGCGGGCAATCCAATGGGAGCCCCAGTTGCATTTGGCAGAAATCACTGTTATGGTTCATGAAGGTGTTGTTTCTCTCGCTGGTTATGTGGACAGTTATGCAAAAAAGCTACAGGCTGAAAATGCTGCAAAGAGAGTTCATGGCGTGCGGGCACTGATTGAAAATATTGAAGTTCAATTTCCAAGTAACTGGGCAAAAACTGATTCTGAAATCGCAAATGAGGTTTTGGCAGCTTTGCGGGCTGCTTGGCTAGTTCCAAAAGACAAAATCGGAATAAAAATTGAAAATGGATGGGTTACATTGGATGGTGCCCTACAATGGAATTATCAACGAGAAGCGGCCAGAAATGCTGTAATTTATCTTATGGGTATCAAAGGAGTAACGAACAATATAAAGGTTAAAGCCGATACGAGCAATACTATTGAGAAAAAAGATATTGAAGACGCATTGAAAAGAAGTGCTATTGACGCTAGTAATCTCCTTGTGACGGTATCAGGCAGCACGGTCACCTTAAGAGGTAAAGTCAATTCCTGGTATCAAAAAGAAGAGGCAGAACGGATTGCGTGGAACACACCCGGTATATGGGAAGTGAATAACGAGCTTTCCATTGATTATGAATATGCCTTTAGTTAATAAGCGATTGTTTATAAAATAATCCAATAGACAAGAGCTACCATATATCAATAATACGACATACAACTATCCTTAGGAGCCTCCGTAACCGAGATGCTTTTAAGTATAATTTTCAACAACTGCTAATTTGATCTTTCATGGTATCCATGAGTGTTTTTGAATTTTTTTACTAAAATTACGGCACTCATCCTATTTCTTTGTCTACGATATTCTTTTATGACCGATAAAGGCTATAACGCTAATGGTATCATGTCGTTTTTTATTCGAGCTGTGTACTTTATTAAATCCTTTCTAATAATTATTTTATTTAAGAAAATGAAAACTTTAACACTATTTCTGATTGGCATAATGACCTTATTGGGGTGCAATCAGTCCGCCGACAGGCGAGCCAATACGGCAAAACAAGAAAGCAAAGATATCGGGCCTGAACCAGATACGGTTAAAACAAAAAGAATAGCAGACTGGCACCGATTCAAACTTGAATCTGACAGTGCTATTGCGAAAATGGACAATGATCTCTTGAATCTACAGGCTAAGTTGGCCAAGGCAAATTCAAAAGATAGGGCTAAGCTCGATGACGATTATAACAAATTAAAAATTGAAATCGCAAGATTGAAGGAGAAAATTCGCCAAAAGAATGTTGCATTCGACAACGATATGCAGCATGCTAAAGATATGACATTACAAGAAAATGAACAGTTTAAAAAAGATGTGAAAAATGATATTGACAAACTGGGGAAATCTGTCGATCAGCTTTTTAAAGATGAGAAAAAATAAATTTTACGTTTAAAAGAGTATGGTTATGTCACACGATAATTATATGTTTTTTGGGATGCACCTTATTTGGTGGGTAGTATGGTTATGTTTCATCTTTTGGATCTTTTTCATCCCATACGATATACCAGGGGAGAGGAGAATGAAAGATTCTCCATTGGACCTTTTAAAAAAGCGATTGGCTTCCGGTCAGATCAGCATTGACGAATATCGGGAGGCAAAGAAAATGCTTGAGGATTAATATAATTTGTGTCAATCCGCTTGCTTGTTTGCAAGCAGTGGTCTTGTACTAGCTATGTATTGCGGGTTAACAATCTATCAAAATGATCGAGCTAACAAGAAAACAAATTAAATCTCAATTGAAGACAAGGCAAGTCTTCTCCAACAAATGGGATTATGGACGCGCGTTTATCATCGCCGGTCAAAAATTCGCTGATAGCGTTGCAAGATTTGGAGGAAGTTGGATATTTATCATTAATACCTCGCAAAGGGTTATAGGTAAGATGAAGTACTTATCAGCTTTAAGTATGTTGATTAGAAAATAAAGGATATGAAAAATGTTGTCCCGTCCGTCATTGCCGATATAGCTTCGGCAAAGAAAAAAATTGCTGTAATCGTCGCGCACCCTGACGATGAGACCCTCTGGGCAGGAGGTACCATTCTTGGTCACATCGATTGGCAGGTGTATGTTATTAGCGTATGTCGAGGCGATGATCCTGATCGGGCCCCAAAATTCAACGCTGCACTTCGAGTGCTTCGCGCCGAAGGGGCAATGGGTTGTCTGGACGACGGCGTGCGACAGATACCATTGAGCGCATCCGAAATTCAACATACCATTCTCGCACTGTTGCCACCTCTAGTATATGATCTGGTAATCACCCACAACCCTTCGGGCGAATATACTTACCATCGACGGCATGTAGAAGTCAGCGAGGCCGTCATAAAACTCTGGAAAAAGCGCAAAATAAAAAGCAAGGAATTGTGGACATTTGCCTATCATGATGGGAATCGTCAATTTTATCCACGACCTAATAAAACTGCCCCGATAAAAAATCAGCTGGACCTCGCTATTTATGATATCAAGTATGAAATCATGAATAGAGTATACGGTTATCCAAAAGATGGTTGGGAGGTGATTACTACACCAAGTACAGAAGCGTTTTGGTCCTTTACTGATACGGGCAAGGCCATGGCCTGGCTTTCTAGGGGAGGGGTATTGGCATGAAAGTCTTATTATTATATGATTATCCACCCTCGCCGGGGGGCTTGTCCACGCAAGGGGATCTACTTTATAAGGGCTTGCTTGCCATTGGTGTTGATGTTCATGCAGTCCACTGGCAGTCGGATCAGGAGAAGGAATGGTATTATGACTGGTTCAGGCCCGATGTTGTTGTGGGTATCGGATATTGGGGACATGTCCCTGCCATTGTATTACATCCACAGCTCTTTGGGCAGAAGGCAGTACCCTGGCTTGTCGCCGACGGATACATCGCCAATTATAGAGATGTACTCAACCAATTGCCACTTATCTTGGTGACCTCCAATTGGGTAAAACAAATGTATGTAAGAGATGGCATCGCTGGCGATAAGATCGAGGTGCTTCCAGTAGGTTGTCATACAAATTCATTCGTTCCGCATGCTAGTAACGATCCCAAGATTCTTGCTGTGCGGCAACAACTTGGAGTGTCTCCAGATGAAATTATGATTTTGACCGTTGGTGGGGATGCGGCTTCAAAAGGATCAAATGAAGTGATGCAGGCATTGGCTTTAATCGACAAAGATGTGCCCCCTTGGAAATATGTATGCAAAGTATGGCCTCAACCGCGCACTTCTTTTCAAAATCAATATGATCACGATCTGGCCGAAAAGCTAGGCATCAGCAAAAAAGTAATATATGCCACTAATACGATATCAAGGGATTTTATGCCTTATCTGATCGGCGCTTGCGATATCTACGCCGCACCTTCCAGACTGGAAGGCTTTGGGATGCCACAGGTAGAAGCTGGCGCATGCGGAAAGCCGGTTATAGGTATCCGGGCCATGGGTATGCTCGATACACTGGTGCATGGTGAGACTGCACTATTGGCGGGTGTGGCCAAGGAGATTGTCGTCAACAAAGTCACTTTGGGTACTGAATCCGGTTATGAAGATAATCATGTGATCCAGTTTGATGTTCCTCGCACGGTGGACTATAGAGCAGATGTCAATGATATAGCAGATTGCTTGCTGGCCTTAATGCGGGATGCTACGATCCGTACGGCAATGGGGCAAGCAGGACGAAAAAGGGTCGAAGAACGATTTGACTACAGAGAGGTAGCGCGTCGCTTTGTCGGAATAATGGAAAAATATTTTAGGTTCAACTAATTTGAAGAAGGGATGCTTACAGAAAACCAATGTCAGGCGATAGATGCCGCAAAGATAGCTGCAGAAAGCGTGCTGTTAAATAATAGCAACGGACCATTTTATCATCTCCCGCGTACTGCCGGCTGGGGCTACCCCGAACCTTACAGCCGCGATCTTTTATTCTCTATACTTGGTATTGCCAGTACTCACAACACCCAGCTTTATGATAGCATCAAGAGCGTGCTGGAAGTACTAGCATTGACTCAGACCGTTCATGGACATATCCCATCCATCGTGTATGATCCTAATAATTTGGGCGCGAGCGATACAACACCGTTGTTTCTTATGGCGGTGGGTATATATCGTAAAATGACCGGAAATACTAGTTTTCTTGAAAAGGCTGTTCATAAATCGCTACGTTGGATGCAGTATCAGAGCCCGGCAGATAATGGAGTGGTCGCCCAGCAGCCTACTAGTGATTGGCGTGATGAGCAGTGGGTACTGGGATATGGACTCTATGTTAACGCATTATACCACAATGCGCTGCAGGTATTAGGCTATCAGAAGCGGGCGGATAAGCTCGCCAGAGGATTGAATATTCTGTTTGCAGGACGGAATCCTTATTATCCCCTTTGGACATTTAAATTATACCATAGCGACAGATTTGATCTCTTGGGTAACAGCCTTGCGATAATTGGTGGAATAGCATCTGTGAAAGAAGCAGATACGATCATAGACTGGGTCGAATCCTCCTGTGAACTCATGAGGAAAGAAGGACTTTTAGCGGTGGACCTTCCTCCCAATTTTTTCCCATTTATTTATCCAAAAGATAGTGAATGGCACAACCGCTACAGGGAATTTAATGAGCCTGGCGATTATCATAACGGTGGGATATGGCCTTTTATATGTGGGTTTTACATTGCAGGCCTAGTGAAAGCACAACGGTTCGATCTCGCTGAGGCAAAGCTTTTGACCCTCACCACACTTGTCACGGCGGCGGTAGATCGTCAATTAGAATATGGTTTCAATGAATGGCTTAAAAGTCAGGACGGAATACCTTATGGGCAGGACTGGCAAACTTGGAGCGCGGCACTCTATTTATATGCCGCAAAATGCGTTCAGACCCGGACCGTACCATTTCTTTAGCGGTGGGGGTGGGCAATTAGACTGATATCAAAATCATACTATTGTACTATTTTTATTTCCAACATTCTATTAACCAACTAAAAAATGTTAGCAAGTTTCGCCTGTCTTTAAAGACATTGATGCATTTGAAGAATGCATTAAGAATCTGTTTTTCTTATAAGGTTTTACGAGGGTTCAGTCGCTGTTTCTCCATTCGTAAGTAGGAGTTTGTAATACATGATCTAAAAAGGGCATTTATAAATATTTAATAATACTCATTAAGTATTGTTATGTATAGCGTATGTAAAAAGCATTGACCTAATATCATTTTTAAGAAATGATAATCCATTTACTGTAACGATTCTTGTTTACTGTCTTAATTAGAACTTCTTTCAATTAATTTTCGTATATTTATAAACCTCCCTACGTGTAGCGCCTTGTCAAAGATACAAGAATATCGTAAGCCAGGACTTCACTTAAAAAACCAAAAATGATTTCAGCAACAAAAAGAGGTATAGCGTTCCTATCCACTTATCCTCCGCGCGCCTGCGGTATTGCAACCTATACAACAGATTTGATGAAGGCTATCGCAAGTAAATTCGAAGAGTCGTTCCGGCTAATCCCTATACCCATAGTAGAAGATTATACCTCTCAACATGATGGCCCGTTGGGTAAACTGGATATAGCCGATCCACTTTCCTTCGACAATATTCTTAAAAATATTTTGCTTGATAGGGATATCAAATTGCTTTGTATCGAACATGAGTTTGGCCTTTTCGTTGGTCAAGAAACTAAGTTTATTTCTTTTCTTTCGGATCTTAATGCAGCACAACTTGCCATCGTTGTAACTTTCCATACGGTATTGCCGGCACCAGATCGAACACTACTTGATCATGTATCTCAGATTGCATATAATTGTTCCCAGATCATCGTTATGACTCAGGGATCTGCTGATATTCTTGCGGATACTTATAAAATCCCCCCCAACAAAATAACGGTGATAGCACATGGTACACATTTAGCCCCAGCAATTGACAAACACGCCATTCTTGAGCATTACAGTCTGGTTGGAAATAAAATCCTCAGTACATTTGGTTTACTTGGCCCTAGCAAGAGTATAGAAACCACACTATATGCACTCCCTGCTATCATTGAACAAAACCCGAATGTAAAGTTCCTTATTTTAGGAATGACGCACCCCAATCTGCTCCGGAGTGAAGGAGAGAAATATAGAAATCAACTTGAAGCGATAGTTAATCAATACGGTATTTCTGATCATGTCCGATTCGTCAACGAATTTCTTTCGACGGAAGACTTGCTGGCCTATCTGTCGATTACCGATGTGTATCTTTTTACATCAAAAGACCCTTTGCAAGCAGTTAGCGGCACATTTTCTTATGCGCTGAGTTCTGGATGTCCCATTGTGTCAACACCAATTCCCCATGTAAAGGAGGTTTTAAAAGAAGATATGGGTACTATAATCGATTTTGAAGCCTCTGATCAGCTTGCAGCCGCTGTTAATCAGATCTTGGATGATGAAGTTAAACTAAGTAAGATCCATCATGTGAATCTTCAAAAGATGGTTGAGACGTCCTGGCAAAACGTTGCAATTGCTCATGTTTGCCTTTTTGAGCTACTTATAGATCAAGAGCGGGAGATGATATACTCCATTCCACCAATCAACCTGGATCATATGTTCAGAATGTCTGAAGAGCTTGGATTTGTTCAATTTGCAGATATCTCATCTCCAGATCTAGCAAGTGGTTATGCGCTAGACGACAATGCAAGAGCGCTTATATGCATCTTACATCACTATAAATTGTATGAATTTTATGAAGATATTGCCCTGATTCAGAAATATCTGAATTTTATTGGGTATTGCATGCAAGCAGATGGCACGTTTTTGAATTATGTAGACCGGTACGGTGATTTTACCATACAAAACGAACAAGAGAATCTCGAAGATGCCAACGGGCGGGCAGTCTGGGCCCTCGGCGAGGTGGTTGGCATGGCCAATCTTTTGCCTGAAAGAATAGTAAAACTTGCAATAGAACTTTTGGAGCGGGCCTCTAAGCATGCAACGGTCTATTATTCGACAAGGTCGATGGCCTTTACCATTAAGGGGCTGAGTTTTATGAAGAGCCATAATTATACGACTATCATAGAAATTTTGGCTGATCGTTTGGCTGCCATGTTTGATCATGAAAGTACTGCAGATTGGCAATGGTACGAGTCTTACCTGACCTACGGCAACAGTGTTATCCCGGAAGCGATGCTGATCGCCTATGAAACAACTGCGAATAGCCGATATAGAGAAATCGCCTGTCAATCCTTTAATTTTTTGTTGAGCAAGATCATTGTCGACAATGAGGTTCATGTGATTTCTAACAAGGGATGGGCAAAACGTGGGCAGCCAATAACAGAATCCCAGGGCGGCGAGCAGCCCATTGATGTTGCTTACACGATTATCGCGCTAGATAGATTTTATAAGTTCACAAAAGATGAGCAGTATAAGAATACTATCCGAATCGTATTCGAATGGTTTTTGGGGCGCAATCATATTCGCCAAATCGTTTATAACCCAGTGACAGGTGGTTGTTTTGATGGTCTGGAGGAATATGCGGTCAATATCAATCAAGGTGCAGAATCCACTATAAGCTATTTAATGGCTAGACTTAAAATGGAGCATTATACATAGGAAAGTGCAAAATAATTTATTTTGAAAAGTTAATGCGCTATTGTCAAATATTATTGGTATATTTATTAAAAGGGATCTACTATTTCATATAACCCCATTCTGTAGATCCACTATGATAAATACACATGTTTTATCTTTAAATTCTCCAAGATATATCTTCCAGAAATTTCTAATTCAACAACTAACGGCTAGCGTATTCCATTGATAAAATATGTTTTAGCTCAATATTATTCCTCTCTATCAAATATAAAATTGAAAAGTACGAGGATCTTGTACACTATAAAAATCAAAATATCATGAGTAAAGATGCTAAAAAGGAAAAAAGCACAAAAGAGAAAGCGCAATCTTCCTATCAAAAAGAAAAAGATACGGTCTCTAAAGATGTAACGGATAATGTATTCCGTAAAAAAAGAAAGTAGGCGATTAAATAATAGTCTACTGTTTATTCTTTGCGCAGAGGTAGATCAATTTGGAGCGGGTATAAAAGCTGGATTAATAAGACCAGGCTTTTGCTCGCTTTTTTCTTCTAAATTCCAATATACGATATCGCATGCGATAAATACAATGATACTAAATCTGTTTGCAAGAAGAAAAGCCAAATGTACTTGAGTGGCAAAATTTTATACCACCTTATTTTTACAGGCAAAATAAAAATTTTAAAAAGTATAGACAAGGCGCAATTTTGGCGTATCTCTGAGAGGAAGAAAAAAGAAATGGATATTACAGTCCGTAAGATCCACTTTTTACAAATGATGTTTTTAGCAATTAACATTTGACCCAAAGTATTAAAAAACATAAAATGAAAAAGAAAATTGTGATATGTGATGATGATAAAGAAATACTGAACGCATTTTCTATAGTGATGGAGGATCAAGATACGATTGTTATAACCGTAGCGGACAGTCTAGTATTGTCAGAGGTGTTGGAGTGTATAGATGCTGATATACTATTTTTGGACATTCATATGTCCCCACGCAATGGAGATCTTGTATTGCGTGATCTGCGAATGTCATCTAAACATGATAAACTGCCTGTGATCATGATTTCAGGCCATATTGACGGACGAAGAATTTCAGAAGAATGCGGAGCTGACGGCTTTTTAGCTAAACCCTTCGATCTTACAGATGTAGAAGACTACATACGAAGATTTGTTTATGAAAATGAAGATTACTAATGTACTCGGTTTTAAGTTGCCTGAAATTTTGTGTAACTTCCATATTAGTTTAATAAATCAAAAACTATCAATATTTTGGACTTTTTGTTGAATTTAGGAAATAAATGTTTAATAGATAATGGGTGTTTTTCGATGGATTCTCGGAAAACCTATTTAGTGGCGCGGAAGTAATCAATGCATTATTAAAGTGCGACTTAATTGACGATTTTATCATCTCAGTTATTCCGGTTCTGCTAGGGAATGGGACAAGACTTTTTAAAGACGGAAGACCTGAGCAAGCCCTAAAATTTATTACATCAAAAGCCTTTGATTCCGGATTGACACAACTACATTATAAGTGTACCTAAAAAATACAAAGGAGTTTGGGAATAAATATTTTCATAAAATCCTCAATCTTTGGCTACTTCGCATTATTCAGCCATTTTAGAACACCGAAATCAGTCAGCAGCTGGCAAATTTACCCTCGCTGTGCTCTTCGATCTAAGTAGCATAAAAACCATCTCCATATCCCGTAAAAAAAAGAAGATTTTTTTTGAAAGCGATAATTTAAATAGTGTTCGAATTTTTCGGAGAACATATTGTCCCAATTTTTATCGAGCAGCGTATTCAAGCCGTTATGTTCACCCAAGTATAACAGGTTACCATACCAGGATGACTTTCCTATTCACGTTTTGAAAGTGCTCTTTTTTTCAATGTAAATACCTGCCAAACCTTTTAGACCTTGGGGTTGTTCATTTGTTGGATGAATCGGTAAAAACTCTTTCGCAAAAACGCCGATTATTTTCAATTTATCAATGAAGGTTACCTAAGGTTACCGACACTGTAAGGCCTTGACATTTGTACTGACCCTTACAAATTTTGTAAATCAGATATTGTCTGTAATTATTTAAAAAAATGGTATGAAAAAAGCAGCAAGTAAAAAGATTAGACCGTTACAAAAGCAAAAGCGACCCGGATTGGAAATAAATATGACTCCAGTTCCTGACACTTCTCCGTTAGCCTATCCTGCAGAAGGAAAATTGAAAAATAAGGTAGCGTTAATTACGGGGGGAGATAGCGGCATAGGCAAAGCTGTAGCTTTGTTATTTGCAAAGGAGGGAGCTGATATTGTTATTGCCTACCTTAATGAGACAAAAGATGCAAAAGAAACCAAGAAAGAGATTGAATCCTTCTCTAGAAAATGTACGCTAATTAAAGGTGATTTGGGAAAAGAAAATCACTGTAAAAAATTAATTGAATTTACGATAAAAATGCATAAGAAAGTTGATATTATCGTTAATAACGCGGGGCTTCATTGGGAAACAGAATCAATTGAAAAAATTACTACTGAACAGTTGCAAAAGACTTTTCAGAATAATTTCTTTTCCTATTTCTGGGTCACAAAGTATGCCATACCTTATCTTAAAAAGGGGGCAAGCATAATTAACACATCCTCTGTGACTGCGTATCGAGGCAGTCCAAAGTTGATAGATTATTCTGCAACAAAAGGTGCGATAATTTCTTTTACACGAAGCTTGTCAGCAAATCTTATTGATAAAGGAATTAGGGTCAATGCTGTTGCGCCAGGTCCGGTATGGACTCCATTGATAGCATCCTCATTTGACTCCAAAAAAAACTCAGAATTTGGAAGCGACTCGCCAATGAGAAGGGCAGCAATGCCAAATGAAATTGCACCAAGCTTTCTATTTCTAGCGAGCGAAGATTCACATTTTATGAGCGGTCAAGTTTTACACCCTAATGGCGGAGAAGTCGTCAATGGTTAGCCAAGGAATAAATCATAAGAGTCAGGTTGTCTATCGGCACGAGTATTCAGCTATCTAAAGTGTTCATCTACTTCAAAAATGGGAACTGAAGGTTTAAAGGCGATATTTTTTACATCTTGTAAGCATTGCGCTCATATACAAGACCCTTGTTTATGTTGTTTTTCTCGAGTGATGAACTATTGCAATCCGAGGAATATTTAAGGAATAAATGTGATAATCTTGTTAAGATTTAGTTATTTGAGAGGCTATGATTGATATAGACAAAATATTCTCGGACGGAGTGGAAGGCTCATTCCTTGTGGAAATTGCAGCGAGAACGATAATAATGTTTCTTCTGATTTTGATCATACTGAGACTTTCAGGTAGGAGAGGTGTTAGACAGCTAACTGTTTTTGAAGTTGCGATTATTATCAGTCTTGGCTCGGCCGCGGGAGATCCGATGTTTCAGGAAGATTTGCCCATTTCCTATTCGGTTGTTGTTTTTATCTGTGTAATTTCAGTCTACAAGTTGATAACCTGGCTCACGTACAAGTCTGAGGTGATCACTCATCTATTAGAGGGTAAAGTTTTACCCATTGTGAAGGACGGAGTATTTCACATAAAACATGAAAATGATGACAATTTTTCGAGAATGGAGTTCTTTTCAGAACTCCGAAATTTAAATGTTGAACATTTGGGTCAGGTTAAGGAAGGGGTTCTAGAGATTGATGGGACATTAAGCGTATTATTCTATGCTGATGATGACGTCAGATATGGGCTACCATTGTTCCCTTCCTCCTATAAAATGGTTAATGTATCCAACTCTGAAGGACCATTTGCATGTATGTATTGTGGCCAAGTTGTGTTTAGTTTTGATAGCGATTCTCAATCCTGTACTAGGTGTCATAGAAAGCAATGGAGTAAAGCCATGAATTCGAGAAGAGTTTAGAGTTGTCAGTTTCTGTAAAAATATTCATTCTCCGCGCAGACAGCGCTTCTTCGTCTTTTCTTCGTCAAATATGTTGCCCATGAAATCTTGGTTAAATATGAATAGCCTTTATTTCAAGTCTAATATATGTAATTTGATGGAGAGCTGAAAATTCGAGAAAGCCGCCCGGACCTTTAGTACAGAGAATGTATCATATCTGCCGCTCGGGGGGAATGATCTTCTCCTAATTGGAGATTTGGGTACCGTTAATTGTTCAGTTTGGAAAACTGATGACCATTCAAGTCCGGCAATTCTGGCCCATTGAATATTAAGCAGAAAGTTTCAATGCCCGAAAGATTAGCGAAGCATCTATTTTATAATTTGTTGAATGCGTATATTTGAGAGCTATGTACAATAATACCAACACACCTTGACAGTAGTAGAAAATTATAAAACTGAACTCGAGTTAGTTCGACAGAACCCAAAGCTCTTGGACAATTATCGCTTTGATAGAGACGTCATAGATTCAAAACACTTTGACCGATTAAGACTCAATATTGCGATTTACAATGATCTTAAACAAACGGACTATGAAATCGTGAAATATCTTTTTGCAGAGGAAAAGGAATGGCGAAAATATGGGAAAGACGGTAAAGTTGATAATTTATATTTCTGCGCCTTCATATTGGCACTTTTCAATTCACCTGAAACCGTCTGGTTATTTTTTGAAGCTAAAAATATCGATTTTGACAGCGGAATTGGATTTGATGGCGAATATTTGGTTTCGGCAGGAATTAAAGAAACCTACCAATATTTAAAAACAGCTGACAACCCAAAGAAAACTGAACTGTTAAAGTATATTGGAGAAACGGAAGAAAGCTGTATTTATTCGCAAGAAGACATTGACGATTGGAAAGAACATAAAAGGTCCTATTTCAAATGTTACAAATTTCCAATTCAAGATGAGCTGTATTTTCTCTATTCGGCAAATGAACGAGAACTATTTTTGAAGAAACTACCTGAATGGATCGATCAAGAAAGAGCATGGACTTATAACGAATTAAGTTTATATAGAACATACGCGAAATATGCAGACGACAAGGTTTTAGAAATTGAAGCATTCAAATTGACACTCAAAAAAAATGATAAAGATTTTCTAATCGAAGGCTACAATAAACAATTGGCAGAGCTATATGTTGAGATCGGCGAAAATGCTAAAGCTCTTGAAATCCTTGAGAGCATAATAAATGGAACAGATAACAGAAATATTGTACGAGATTGTGTTGAACAACTTTGCAGGATAATTATTAGCACAAACAGCTCATCAGACGAGATAGCTAAGCAATCATATCATATTATAAAAGTTGAACATAAAAAGTACAGCAGCTTTTTTCCAATGGTGGACGGTTTAATTAATAACGTTACAGAAATAATGGGAGAGGGAAAAATTACTGCGCATAACAGCAACTTGCCAAAAGCGGGGCGGAAATGGTGGCAAAGGGTCTTTTGCTCTGAATAAACTAAAGTAGTCAAGACTTAGTGTGAGAGTTGCAGTAAATTAATAATTGTAATATACACCAAACTGTCACCCTTTGCAGCACTTTCTTATGCCAATTTTCGTAAGCCTTTTGCACTCCTAAACGATTTCTCCAATTTATCACCTGAGCAATTATTTCGGGTATTAAATCCATGTTATCAAAAACTAACCAGCGATCAAATATTGGAATATAAATGTTAAACAGTTTTTCTAAATCTTTATTTTCATCAATTCCGCTATACTCTCCAACATAATTCGTCCAGCTGGGGTATAGGTACGCTTTGCGGGTTGAAAGGAGAAATACCCGCTGCTATCTTGTCGGCATTTACAAATTCCCTGCAATCTAATATCTCAGGTAAAACGGTGTAACTGTATTATAGAAACTAATATAATCAAAGTTTCGCCGATCCAACCTTATATATGTATTCCATTATCCTCCAGAACGATTGACGCAATTGATTTCCAATCTAACTATTATCCTGATCTATTGACAAAGGAGCATAAAGAAGAGTTCACGTGAAAGGCTAATGGGCTACATCTGCAATTTTTTTGGTAAAAGTAAAATTCAATACAGCAGAGAATAAAAGAACAGAAGATGACAGATTTAAATTGTTTTATAAATCTAAAGTACTGTAGCGGTAAGATCTAACACATCATTTTTTTTTATTAATAAAAAAGGCGACTAAAATATTGGGAATCCAACAGAGCCATGCAACAGTGACGTATGAAAAGGAACTATCATCAGTCATTTTTACTAGAAGTGGATACCATACCCTTAACGTAACCGCAGCAAAGGTGCAGGCGTAGCTGTATATCATAAACTTCTGATGGACTAATATATTTCCTTTTCGGATCACTAAAAATGCAGTAAGTGTAAACATAAACCAGATCAATCCAAGAAAGATAAATCCTAATGCCGCTGCAGCACCTTCATTTGCATAAAATCCCAAGTAGACTCCTGAAATAGCGCCTATTAATGCAGATGTAATATAAATTTTTCCGATAACTCTGTGTAGTTTTAAGTGCTTATCTCGAAACTTACTGCCAAATTGGGTACATCCAACCAATAACGAAAGACCTGCGAAAATAATATGTAGAAAAAATGCAGATCTCCAAACTGAATCAGAAAGAAGCTCTGGGGTTTTGAGATGTAAGAAAGTATTTTTATGATCTACAAAAACATAGGTCAATGGATACGCACCGATTATAAGCGCGAGCACACAAATTAGTATAAACATTAGTTTTTTCATTCTGAATTTTCTGTAAATATTAGAATCACAGATGATCAAAGTGTCCCAAAATGAAAGATGATACCTATTTTTCGATCATTGAAATAAATAAGTCTGTTTAAATTGCTGTACTTAGTATTAAGAAATAAGCTTATGATCTTTTAAAAACTCTCTAGGTGAACAACCCGTATATTTCTTAAAATTTCTATTAAAAGAAGTCTTGGAATTAAATCCGCATTCGAATGCCACTGTGAGGATTGTAAATTTTTGATTTTCTGGCAGTAAAATGATCCTTTTAAATTCTTCGATGCGGTACCAGTTGATATAATCATAGAAGTTTTTATTTTCGATAGAATTAATGGTTTGCGACAATACATTTGGATGAACATCCAATAGTTTTGCTATACTGACCAGATTGATTTCGGGATTCTTATATAGCTTCTGATCATTCATCCAAGAATCTAAATTTTTATAAACGCGCTGGATCGTTTCATCACCGGCAAAATTTTTCTGGTATTTTTGATACTCAACATCATCGTCGGCACTTAAATATCCCTCGCGGTCCTTTTCAAGTAGAGTTGGATTTAAAATACCTACCTTACTGATTCCAAAATAAGCCGCCGATACTACAAATAATACTACGAGAGCAAAAATAATAATTTCAACTTTTATGATAACGGCTATCCAAATCGCTAACATTCCAATAATAAGATAGTAACCCCAGTTCAGATTGATCTTTTTAGTGTTTAAAAAGACATTTGATATCTGTTTTTGATATTTTTTTATCGCCAAGGTACTTAAAATGACATATAAAATACCCGATATAACTATCGTACAGCTTATGACAGTACGTAATAACTTGTACGAGCCTCCATTAAGTTGGTAAATATGGATCTTATCTTGTGACGGCATCAAAAAAAAGGGTAGCAATATAAAGTAAGTAATTGCTGCGGGAACCAGATGTAACAACCATATTTTACTTCTGGGTAGATTACCCGTAATACAGCTGATATAAAGATAAAGCATTGGACCGTGTAACAGAGGCAGGGGTATTTCTAATCCAAGAAGATAAGGAAATTTGATGAAGGCGTTCGAGAATATAAATAAAAAACTGATCAGATGGATTCCAATTAGAAGAAGCCATATCGACAGAAGATAATCTGCCAATTTTTTTTGGGATTTTCCCATTATCAAAAAGCAGGCAAAAAAAGCAATTAAAATTCCTGCTAAGTAAAACAGTTGGGAATAAAAATATTCTAAGCTAAGGTTCATCAAAAAATAGAAATAAAATGAACGGAAATATATCCATTTTAAATGTAATGCTAAAACTAAAAATGTCGCTTTGTTAAAACAAATTTATTCTTATCCATTTCCTGTCTATCCTACTATATTTCTCAAGCCATGTTATCATATAAATTGTCTGATGTTGAAGTAGTGATAACAGAAAAGAATGCTCATTAAATGTGTCCAGATGTTAAGACCTTTGTGATGTTTGTCGCTATTGTGTTTAGATACAGGTTTTTTTAGAATATCACGGTCTATCTTGGATAGAAGCCGACTTAAAACTTTTATATTTACCATTGCATTGGTGGCGTAGTGGTGTCTTCAATATAATATTTTTTGAATTCATAATGCCTCGCTTTTTTATGCGTTTTTCCTAATCGTTTTCGACGGTAGTGATGTAAATTTGTAAAATGTAATTGATTAACAGCTTCAATGGAACTAATCCGAAAATATTTTGAAAGGAGATTTGAGCTAACAGACCATGATTGGCAGGCTTTTTATTCTAAACTTACAAGGCAGAATTTTCCTAAAAAACATATCCTCTTAAAGTCGGGTCAAATAGAAAATAATCTGTCGTTCATTGAAACAGGAATTGTGCGTTTCTACATCCCAAAAGAAGAAAATGACCTTACTTTTTCGTTTGCATTTAATAACAATTTTGTAAGCGGGTACAATTCCTTTTTAACTCGAAATCCCTCAACTTACTATATAGAAACCTTAACAGAAACAACACTTTGGCAACTTACCTTTGATGATCTGCAAGAAATTTACAAGAAAACAAAAATCGGTAATGCAATTGGGCGACAAGCCAGCGAAGAATTGTTTTTGAAAAAGTCGCAAAGAGAGCTTTCTCTGTTGAATGAAACCGCTGAAAGGAGATACTTAAATCTCTTTACCGAGCGACCGGAGCTTATAAAAGAAATACCACTGAAATATATTGCTTCTTACATTGGTATTACACCACAAGCATTAAGTAGAATACGCAGACGAATTTCTTAACTTGGGTTCATTGATTTCTCTAAAGCAATAAACGAACTTTGCCTATAAAAAATGAAACCGTTAATTGTTTTACTTGGTGTGTTTGCTGTTTCCCTATTGGTTACGAAATTACTTTATGGTACTTGTCAATGTGCTTTATCGGGCAGAATAGCTATGTTTGCAATGTTGATATTTTCTGCTATTGGGCATTTTGCGTTTACAAAGGGAATGGCTTTAATGATACCTGGATTTATCCCGTTCAAAACAGAAAGTGTTTATCTAACAGGAATTGCAGAAATTATTTTTGCCTTTGGACTTCTATTTCCAAATTATCGGACTTTAACTGCTTGGTTACTTATAGTATTCCTGATATTGGTACTTCCTGCAAATATTTATGCTTCCATAAAACAAATAGATTATCAAAAGGCTACATTTAATGGGAATGGAGTGACTTATCTTTGGTTCAGAATACCGTTACAGCTATTCTTCATTGTCTGGACTTACCTATCGGCAATCAGTAAATATTGATTTAAACTATGCCAAGAATTTAACCGACCATGTTGTTTATCGGGTTGATTTAATAGTAAAAGCCTAGATTATTAGTCTAGGCTTTTATATACTTTAAGGCATTATTAATATATCATATGTTGTAGATACCGGTCCGCAATCACTATTCATAGTACATTTTAGAGTCACCCAATCACCATTTTCTGGATCTAAGTAATTGTATGAGGTTGGGACACTCAATTTAACATTTGTTCCATTTGGTGACAATGTTATCATATTGCTATTTATAGTCCATGTATGATTTGTATAAGGGCCACCTGCTTCAAAAAGTTCATACAATCTATTTGACCACCCTCTTTTTAAAGTCGTATAACCTTCAATCTGACCTTGGAAAAGTGGGCCAATGTGGATATTCTTTTTATAAACTTTACCATTTGATGTTGAAACTAAATTTACAGGTCCATTAGCTGTACCTGTTCTAGTCACTTTCCACTGATTATTTCCTAAAGCAGTCAACGTCGCAATCCCTGATGCGTTTTCAAGGGTTATAGTACCAGGACTAGTAATTGTGTAGATTCCTTCAGAGCAAATAGACGATGGTCCTGTAAATACAGGGGTATATACTATATCAAATTTAAAGGTTTCACCCCATTGCGGACACGTAGAACTTTTCCCAGCAACGGTAATCACTTCAATTGATCATCGGTGATATTTACATTAAACGATGGAGTAGTGGTTGTCGTCTGAATACCCGTATTCGTCGTCCATATAAATGATGCGGCAGGAAAATTTGAATTAACTATTTGCGCTGTATAAGTTTTATTCCCTCTAAAATCACCTGGAATTTCTCTATCCCCAGTTATAACATAGCGGGAAGGTATGTTCACCTTCACATCTTTATCCAAATAAGTGGAACCGCCAGAAGTTCCATCAAATTTTATCGTTTCGTATTGAACACGAAGTTTCCATTTTCCATTTTCGGTCACCTTGTTATACCATTTAACAACAACAGTATTTGAATTTTGGCTAATAATTTGACCATCGGTTATCGACTATAAAAAATAATTGCCGAAGGAAGATCCACTAAAAGAGTAGGTATAATTTGTCTCTGGACACGGGTTTGCCTCACCACTAATTACTTGTCCGATTACCCGATTTAATAAAAGGCTAAGGAAGAGTATTAACGTCAGTTTTATTCTCATTTCTCTATTATTTTTGGTGACCATTCTTCAAATTCTCTTTCTTTCGCATCAAATGAAAATATTTTGTGCATATAATATTTTCCATATTCTTTTATTGTAATTTCTTTACTGCTGTAGGCTTTTTTACCCTGCCCTTTCTCGTCGGTCATAATCACCGCTATAAGATATTTGCCCGGGTAATAATCTTGAAATGTAATGCCGGAAGCGATTGTGATATTATCTGTTTTGACTTCAGTATTCGACTCTTTATCAATGGCAATGCCTTGAATAGCCTTGTCGACATCTTTTATGACTAATGTTTTGTCATGGCTTGGCCACATCACAATAGTCATTTTTTCTGGTGATACGAAGAAGTTTTGCCATTGGTTGTAGTTAACAATACTGGTTTGCACATGTACCACAGACGTCTTTTCCGGAATTCCCAAAAATGGATCTTTAGGAGCTTGATAAATACTGTCCAACTGGTTTTTCTCCTCAGGAATAAAAGGATCGTTTACCCTTTTCGAACAACTTATTAAGATTGCTAATAAAGAGGGGAATAGTAATAATTTACTCTTCATGCTGATTATTGTTTATGTTATTAATTAATTTTAGGCTTAATTACTCTATAATATCACATACACAAACATTTGTTGTGCAACAAATACTAAATATCTTTTCACTTGATAATATAATTTAGCCATTAAGATAAATAAATCTGCGATGGAAAGTGTCATTAATGGAGAATTACTACCCAAAAGTGTAGAGTCAGGATTAGTAAAACCTATGGATATACACCCATCGCACTCGTGGCAATGTAACCACTGTAACGTCGTTTGGCGATAATACTATTCATTTTGATCCTTTGATAGGTGAGGCCTATTTATTTAAACTTCGCGATGCTTGTGGAAGAGAAGTTCACTTCATATCTGCTTAAATTTGCTGCTGATTATTCGACGGATGAAAATTATTTCTAGATGTCGAAAATGCATTACTAGCGGTCGAGAAGTTTTCTGTTACCGAATATTTGACTATGCATGATCTGAGTAGTAAAAATGTTTTACATTGACAGATCAAGTATGAATGACCATGGAAGAGCCTTTTGATAGGAGAGGGCTATCATTATCGAATTAAAGTGTATTGCCATTGTTAGCCACAATTACTTTTTTGATGCATAATATTCTTTCCAGGTTTTTATTCTTCCAACAAACATTTTCAGGTAGTTTTCTGTCAAAAAGATATTCGACCAATCAAATCTTTGTGCTTGAACGCCGAGATAAAAAGCAAAAATAGCTGCCCCAGCCTCTGGAATTAGTTTAATTTCTTTTTTCGTAATCGCTCTTACCTTTCGGTAGCCACTAAGAAAGCTTTCAACTTTTGATTCATAGATTTCTTTATTTAACTCTATGTGAAATAATTGGATAAAGAAATAACCAATGTCTAAAAACAAAAAGCCATTACCGCAATTGTCAAAGTCAAAAATGGTTATTTCTATTTTACTATTAACACTTACATTATCATACCAAATGTCGAGATGGACTATTCCTTTCTGAACTTCGGATTGTTCTATTTCTTGAAATGTATTGGAGATTTCAAGACCTATTTCTTTAAGATATTTCATCTCGCTCAAATCCTCTGAGAAATAGTGCTTTAATAATTCGTATGATTTATTTAAAAGTGATTCTGAATTATAATTGATTCTATTTATGTTTTTATTTGAAGTAATGGTGTGTAACCTTGCCATTAGAGATCCAATTTCATAACAAGTTTCATTATCCATAAATCGCATTTTTTCTCCTTCAGCATATGAAAATAGTACAATGTAGCGCTGCCCTTCAGGTGCATTGATTTCTTGTATCAGATTATTTTCTTTATCTGGAATAGGGAATGAAACAGAAACACTATTTTCTTTCAACAGTTTAAGAAGCCACAATTCTTCTTGAATTTCATTTTTGGTTCTCCAACCATGGCAATATACTCTTACTACATACTTGATTTTTTTGTCAGAAATAAAGTAAGTATGATTTACACCTGTTCGGAATAATGTACAATGAAATCCGTCACTCAGATCGTATTTATCTTTAATAAATTCACCTAAGTTCTTCTCTGATAAGACTGATGTTATAACTGGAAAAATGGACATCAAATTTTGGTCGTATTTAATTCTTTATAAATGTCTATTTGATTTTTATCCCCGCGAATATACATAAAACGAAAGTATTCGAACATTTTCGCGTATTAATTATTTAAAATTAAAAGCCACATAGGGTAAATGAATGAGATCATTCCTTTGATTTTGATGGTGAAGTATGGTACATTGCTAATGGTATTTTAAAGACTTTGGATATAAAAAAAAGCTGGAGTAAATACCTCAGCTTTTTTTGAATCAGATTGTTTAAGATTCTATTCAGTAATTTTCAGTGATTGAATAAGCCCATTAGACAACTGAAAATGAAATTTTAAAATGACTGGACTTCCAGGAAAAGATCCAGAAATTTCCGCGGACAGCATATTTTCTTTTTCGTCATAATCCAATGGCTCCATAGTAGCGTTATACTCCTTATTGGATTTGTCAATCCATTGTTCGATTTCTACTCTTCCGTTATGAGTTTTGCCTTCGTCAAAGACTACCGCGGTTTCCGTAAAACATTTTGTATAAGCAGCACTATCGAAGTCGTTTTGTTTTTCTACTAACTCGGCGATTACTTTTGGTAAGTTCATATGTTTTATTTTTAAATAATATTAAATTGTTGGTACGGTTCCACCATCGATTATATATTCAGTTCCTGTTAGATAGTTGGCTCTCGGTGAAACAAGGAAACCAATGAGTTCAGCTACCTCTTCAGGTTCAGCGGGCCTTCCGAAAGGGATTCCACCCAAAGCGTCCATTACACCTTGTTGGGCTTCCTCCACAGTACTGTTGGAGTTTCTTGCAATTTCGCCTAGCCATGCTTCCGATGCTGTGGTATTGATCCATCCAGGCGAAATAGTCAGTACACGAACACCTTTTGGAGCCACTTCATTCGATAAACTTTTACTGTAGTTTCGCAGCCCTGCCTTTGCTGCGGCATACGGCAAAGTCGAATCATATAGAGGCAATTTCCCCTGAATTGAAGCTATATGGATGATAACGCCTGTTTTCCGATCGATCATTTGCGGTAAAAATCCTCTATCTAGACGAATCGGAGCCAAAAGATTCGCCTGTAGCGTAGATTCCCAATCCGCATCGCTGAGTGCCGCAAACCCGCCGGCGGGGGTTGATGACCCACCAATATTGTTTATCAAAATATCCAGTCTTCCATAGTTAGTAAGTACCTCGCTAACTACGTTTTGGGCACCTTCTGCTTTACTCAAATCGGATGCGATGAAATGCAGGTTACTGTTTTTTTTCTCAGGTGCGTTTCTCGCGGTTACTATCACTGTTGCTCCAGCCTGTAGCAGTCTTTCTGCAATTGCTCTTCCGGCACCTTTGGTGCCGCCGGTCACCAAGGCTATTTTGCCTGATAATTCATTGTTGAAATTAAATTGTTCCATTTTTACGAATTGTTTATAGGACAAAATTGGATTATAAAAACAGTTAGCACAAGTACGGAAATACGATTCATATAGGGATAAATTTTTCCCCTATTGTGCAATTCGGAACATACCTTTAATTTTGGAATATGTATGAGAGAAAAATAATTCCGAACCTGAACTGTGGTCTTGATCTGATCGGTGAAGTGCTTTACGGCAAATGGAAAATACGTTTGCTCTGGTTTATTGATCAGGGATATCGACGACCAAGCGAATTGCAGCGTAAGATTCCGGACGCTTCGCGTAGGATTTTAAATATTCAGTTAAAGGAGTTGGAAGCGATGGATAAATTGACGGATTTTATACGGTCTCCATTGGACAAAGTGAAAAAGCACCTGTCCTTTTAGAATTTGAACAAAAGAGCTTATTATAGAAATCAAAAAAAATCACAATATGCGCACACTAGCCATTGCACTATTTTCAGTGGTATTTATTTTTTCGTGTAACTCTTGTACTTCCATATCGCCAAAGTATTTAGCACAGAATGCTGCGGCACATAGCGTTTCGAAGGTAGGCTTGAAGGAGACATACATCTTTGATAATCATCCCCAGAAGGTAATTGGCCATAATCATAGCCGTCAGGAGAAGAGTGCAGCCTATAATGAATACTGTTTATGGAACTATATTGAACCAAATTATTATAAAACGGATAGTCTGCATTATCTTTACAAAACTTCATTGGAGCTCACCAAAAAAAATAAAATCCATTTCAAACTAATTGATACTTTAGGAAATGTCGTGCGTGAAAGAACGAGGAAAGTTAAGTCCGAACCACAAAACTTTGTTTCTTTCAGAAATACCGATCTTGAAATCTATGTATTAGTCAATAGATTCTTCACCGAAACTATTTGCTTTGCACTAGATAAACATGGTGATTTAGTAGTGCCCAGTGAGTCGACAGCAGCAGGATTTCTTATTCTCTTTCCACTCGCGGGCGCCCTTAATCATGATGCATATACTTATTGTCGTGTGGATACAATTGCCAATTAAGGCTTATGGTAAATCAGACCCTATTTGGAAAGAAGAAGGTGATCATCTTGTGCTAGAGTTTCCTGGGTTTGGAGTGAGGGTGTAGGTGATGGTGTAAATCAGGGAGCTACACATCAATGGAGTTATCTCTAAAACCTACGGTTCACCATTGAGCGCGAAATTATCGAATATCATCCTTTATCCACTTTAATTCCCCACGTTGGATCATGGCGATGTACTTTTGAGCATGATCATCCGTCAATAAGCTATTGTCTTCGATTTGGTAATTGAATTGCTTGGTGAAGGTGAAATACTGAATACTTCCTACATAGGCATTATTGAGATAGATGTGCCAAAGGCTATATTTCTTCGCTCTCACTTCCACTATCTGACGTCTTCCCTGATGGTAAAACAATTCAGGAACATCACTATCAAAACGAAGTATAAGCGCATCAATGCAGGCTTCTTTGTTATCATCCGCGAGCTCTCCATAGGCAAGGTCCCAAATGCCCCGAGATTTCCTGAAAACATAAAAAGCAAGGCCATTTTTGCTGTAAAGATGATAGTCTTTCATGCCCATGCTCTTATCGTGTACAGTCATTTGGACGTACATAACACGGTTGCGGCGATAAACTTCGAGCGGTTTCACAAATCAAAAATACTAACAAATTTAGTAAAAGCAAATCTAATTGTACATTTGTTTCATGAAACTAAGTAAAGAACCACCGACGGGTTACGTAGATTATATTAAGAAAACCGCTTTGTCAGCAGCGCAATGCGTTGGAATTGAAGCAGGAGCGAAGATCCAGGAAGAAGGTCTAAAAGCGTGGCCGGACGAATTAGATTCCGCAATAAAATGGGTGGTTTTGGAGAGAAAGAAAGTAGAAGCCTAGATTGTTAGTCTAGGCTTTATTGTTATAATGGCATTATATTGATTTGCATTGAAGTACTTACTGGACCACATTCGCTATCCATGGTACATTTTAAGGTTATCCAATCACCTTCCATAGGATCAGAAACTTGATATGACGAAGGAACGCTTAATTTTACTGTTGTTCCATTAGGAACCATAGTAATTCGATTGTCGCTTATTGTCCATTTATGGTTAGTATAAGTGCCGCCACTTTCAAACAATGAATAAACTCTATTAGTCCAACCTCTTTTTAATGCTACATCACCATCTATTTGACCTTGAAAAATCGGTCCGATATGGATATTCATTTTATATACCTTTCCATTAGATGTAGAAACCAGATTTATGGGGCCATTCGCATTGCCAATTCTTGTCACTTTCCATTGATTATTTCCTAGAGCAGTTAATGTTGCAATACCGCTTGCATTTTCAAGAGTTATCGATCCTGGATTAAAAATACTATAAACACTCTCGGTACATACCGTAGCCGGTCCATCCAATACCGAAGGCCCAGACAATAATGCCGCTGAAGCATTAACCCGCCCATATCCGAAAGTATTGTCAAATCCTATGGGTCCCATGTCGGTTGCGTTTTGTATCAAAAGGTTCTTTACCTCAGCAGCAGTGAGATTTGGAAATTTAGCCAACACCAACGCCGCCACTCCACTTACCTCCGGTGCAGCAGCAGAAGTTCCAGAAAAAGAAGAAGTATAGTTTCCTGTAGAATAGCCGGCTGCACCCATCCTGTCGATAGTCCATACATCAGGAACACCATTTTGTCCAGATGGAGCAACGAGATCGATTTCCGGACCTCTTGAACTATACAAAGAAATGTTTCCATCTCTAGCTACTGCACCGACAGCGATTACATTTGGTAGGTTTGCCGGGAATGCCACACCATTGAACTTTACCAATGAACTTCCGTCAGGATGATAATTTCCAGAACTAAAAACAATGACACATCCCTTTCCGTTCCGTCCATGCGTATAGGCATTGTTTACAGCATTTTTTACAACGTCAACTATTACTGTATTTCCAGCAGACCACGAATTTTGGAGAATATCGGCTCCGCCTTGATTCCATGCCCAATTGATTGCGTTAGCTATATCCGAATGAGTTTCACCCCCATAAAATATATTTACAGGAATTATCTGAGCAAAGTCAGCAATGCCTGCTATTCCAATATTATTGTCGCGTTTTGCCGCCACAATCCCCGCTACAGCTTGTCCGTGTGCAGATCCAGTAGTGGGGGCGCCATAACCTGAAGATGATTTAGGAGTGTACCCTAATAGTAATCTACCAGTAAGTTCCTCGTGTGCTTCGACTCCATCATCGATTACAGCAACTTTTACCGGAGAGGTTGTAGTACCCAATAATGCCCAGGCTTCGGGTGCGTTGATATCAATGTTATTTGTCTGGTTGAGATAATACTGATAGGTATAAAAAGGATCATTAGAAGTTTTGATCAGTTGAGCAATGAAATCCGGATGACTAAATTCTACCAGTCCAGATTCATATAATTTGTTTGCCACTGTGAGTATATTTTCAATATTGGATACTTCTGCAGTGTACACCTCATAGTTGACTGTATCACTAATATTAACCTGATCACCGATCAATTGCTTGATTTTGGGCAATTCAGCATCAGATTTAGGTTTGAACACTATTTTTCCATTCGGCTTAAAAGGAGTCTCTTGCACTTTGAAAGATGGAATTTTGGCTATAATTTCCGATTTCTCCACTTTGGAAATTACATTATCAGCATCGAGATCCGTCTTACTGATCAAAATTCTTGATGTTGAGAGTACCGAGACTTTTTTGCCCCCCGCTTTGGCAACTTTTGAGATATTTGTGCTGGGCGCGAGCTGCAGGAGATAGACACTACTATCAGGCGATAGTGCAATCTTTTGACCGTTGGACCAAAAGTATGATCCTGCTCTAATCAATTGCTCGTCTTGTTTAGCATGGTCAAGAGTCTCATTAAAGATTGTTTTTTGGCAACCTATTAGGGTAGCCAATAATAGAAATAGGAGGATTCTTTTCATATGTTTATTACAGTTAAATAGTTTGTATGCTGTGATGGCTTTAATTTAATTGGTTTATCAGGTTATAATTGTCGCTAATAATATTTAACGTTTCAGTATCCTATTTGGTTAATTTACGTAATATAAAATCAATATCTTTAAAGGATGCTAAATACTACCCAAATGTGTATATTAAACTGTGAAAATAGTTAAAGAGATCTAGTTCTCTAATCTTAATTGATTCAACTTTATAAGCCTATTTACACATTTTTGAATGGATGTCAGTAAATCTTTATCTGTATAAGTTATATTGGCAATGTTTTGGCTATGTTTTTTTAAGTTGAAAGTATTATTGTTTTACTCTTTTTTATTTTGAATTGATTGGTTTTTACTGTATGTTGCACTTCGATTATGATTGAATTCGATTGTGATTGAAGCTGAAAAATGGTATTAGTTTGTTAATATTAATATTTTTCTAATATTTTAATTTAATAATTTTCTAAATGAACTATCAAATCAATTTCAGATCAAATTTTTTCAATTTAGTTCCTATTCTTTAAATTATGAAACAGTGCTGTTTATTGCTTTTATTTTTAATGCTGACAGGCTTTTTAAGCTCTTGCAGTACTGTGCTTAAAAAACTTTACGGAATTGAAGACTTAAAAGAATTCGATCCTGTAAAGGTTAAAGAGTCCGAAAGGTACATGACAGATCTATATCCGAGTGCGACAACCATTATTAGCAGTGATACTTCTTTTAAAAAGTTTATTGACGAGTTTTCCGAATTTAGTAAGAATGATGTTTCTCAACCTATTCAAATACTTTATTTCAAAAATGATTCTCTTATTTCATATCATATAAATTGTTATGCTAAAGGATCATTAAATGGTCATTTAAATTGGAATTATGATGGCAGAATGAATAGTTACCCACCCAAATCCGCTGTTCAACTTTCTGTTCGAAAACAGCTTAGTGATCTAATTTCAATATATGAATTTCCCAAATCCCGCGAGTCAGATGTAATAGTTTTTTTTGGTCAACGTTGCTCAATAGGCAAGCCAAAGAAGCATTTAAAGTAGTCGTTGAAAATATTGAAAACTCTAATTTTCATGATACGAATAGGAAGCAGATAATCATAATTAACATAGATAAGGCATATCTGTAAAAATGAGTTTAAATGACTAGAATTAGGCATTATTTTTAACCAGCGCTCTATGTATTCTACCAAGGTTTTTGTCATTCTTTCTTTTTATTTTTCTAATGTTTTTGTAGTATCTCGACATTATTCTCACACCCGAAATGGGAAATGGGTTATATATGATACAACTTATCGAACCAAGGATACCATTCGGCTTAATTCTGTAATTGTAAATAAAGATAGGCTGAATGCAAAGCAAAGATACGAACAGAAGAAAGAGGACTATCGTTTAATCTACTTTTGGGGAGATACAAAGGATATGTTAGGTTTCTCAAATGGTCTAAGCCTTAATTTAAATAAATTATATAACAAGTTTAGCAAAAAGGGCCGGGATTCCAGAAGGTTACAACGTGTTTTTGAGAAAGAATATATTCAGGATTTGGTATTAGAGAAGTGGTTGCCACTAACAAAAGAATATACGAATTTAGAGAACGATTCTCTGGCAGTATTTAGGTCTTATTATCAGCCGCAGATTAGTTGGATTAATGATTGTGATGATTACGAACGGATAGCCTATATTGTTAATTGCTTGAAGAATTATAAGGATTCTGCAACTTATATCCACTTTATTATGGCAATTCCTGATTCTTTAAAGTAGCTGATGTTTCATAATGTTCTATATAATAATCCGTTACAAACGAATCTATCTAAATAATAATGTTCCTTCCATTTATATTTCTTTTTTTAAAACAAAACAGCTATATAGCATGAAAGTATTAATTATTTACTTATTCCCCATATTTATGATAATCAAGATAAATGCTCAGAGTAACGAAATTATAAAATCGAAATTTTAAGCCACTTTCAAAATTAGCAATTCATGTGACCTCCCCCGCAAAACAAACCATTTTAAAAATAGAGAATTCGGGTGTGAATTACTAATTTTAAATAGGAGGAAAGACGATGAAAAGATCAAAGTTTACCGAGGCACAGATAGCTTTTGCGCTACGTCAGTCCGAGACTGTTATCCGAGTGGAAGAAATATGCTGGCAAATGGGAGTTTCACAAGGCGACATTTTTCAATTGGAAGAAAAAATACGGTGATTTAGGCGTTCCTCAATTGCTTAAACTGCGGCAGACGGAAGATGAGGATGCTTAATTTAATTGAGGAAATGTAATTTCTTTTTCAAGAGATTGTTATTATTAAGCCTGTTTTATAATGAGAAAAAAAGATAAAAACATTCCTGTAAACACATTGCCTGAAGAAACTTCGAAGGGTATTATGATGATGCGTGAATCATTTCATGGATCACCAGATCCCGAAGTTGAACGAGCGCATCGCGATGGAGGATATACGTTTATCATTCAGGAAAAAGGAAATACAACTATTGAAATTGATTTTCAAACCTATTGCATTAAAGCCCCGGCCATTGTCTATATCAATCCTCATCAGGTGCATCGCGTGATCTCATTCGACAAAGCAATGCTCAGTACCTGGATCGTTACCGAAGAAAACATCCGCGCGCCATATCTGAGTTTGTTGCAGGATCTACCACCGGCAGACATATTGTCTGTAAATCTTGAGACCCTTGATACCCTGTTAGACGCCGTTGCCTTATGTATGAAATTGTCTGGAAATAAAGCGGAGATTTTGTATCATTCCATTTTAAAAGAAAGCTGTAATACCTTGATTGCGCTGATTATTTCACAATATTTAGCTTTGGAAAAGCCGACAGTATATCATACCCGATTTGAGGATATCACAAGAGTGTTTAAAACAACATTGGAAAAGAACTATAAGAAGGTTAAAGTTCCAAGGGATTACGCCGGACTTCAAAACATATCAACTTCTTACCTCAACGAATGCGTTAAGGCTACGACTGGTAAACCCGTTTCTAAGCATATTCAACAGCGGATTATTCTGGAGGCCAAACGGTTGCTTTATCATGCCGGGAAGTCAGTGAAAGAGGTTGCGGATGAACTGGGCTACGATGACTTTTCCTACTTCACACGGCTGTTCAGCAAGGCGGTAGGAATGTCACCGACTGCCTTTATCGCGAAAAACCGCGAATAGTCCTAAAGTTACAGCATCTTGTTATTGTATCGCTTTTCTTTCCGCCGTTCCTTTGTATCATTAAAAAAGATAGAAATGTTAAGCAAAAAAAATATTGCCATCGTTGGAGGTGGTCCAGGTGGTCTTACACTGGCCAGGCTGCTGCAAATGAAAGGAGCGCAGGTTAAAGTATACGAAAGAGATTTTAGTCAAGCCGCAAGGGTACAGGGAGCTATTGTAGATCTGCACTTTGATTCAGGTCTTAAAGCGATGGAAGCGACCGGACTTATGGAGGCTTTTAAAGCAAATTATATGAAGGGGGCCGACAAATACCGTCTGCTTGATCCGCAGGGAAATATGCTGATGGATGAGAGTCAGCGAGACGAAGAACCCGTATTCGGAGATGAACATTTTCGACCAGAAATCGATAGAGGAGCGCTGAGAGACCTCCTAATCGACGGACTGCTTCCTGGTACCGTAGTATGGGATAGCCAGCTTATAGGTTTGCGGGAAATTGAAGATAAATGGGAATTAAAATTTGAGAACGGAATGACCGCGGCTTCTGATCTGGTCATCGGATCGGACGGTTACCGCTCCAAGGTTCGTCCCTATCTGACGGATTTAAAAGCTCTTTATTCCGGAGCAGCAATTATCCAGGGCGAAATAGATCATCCCGAGATTGCATGCCCTGAAATGTACGAACTGGTTAATCAAGGGAATCTGATGGCTATGGGAGATGGGGCGACCCTAGTTGTCCAGCCTAGAGGCGATGGCGGATTCACGTTTTATGCAGCCTCAATGTATCCGGAAAACTGGGGTAAATCCAGTGGTATAGATTTCGGTAATCCTATAGAAGTTAGCGGATATTTAAAAAAACACTTTGTAAATTGGAATCCTGTCTTCTATATGCTTTTTGACGCCAGTGAACAATTCACTTGGCGCCCCCTTAACTATTTTCCTTTATCGATAAGGTGGGCTTCTAAAAGTAATCTTACCCTCATTGGGGATGCCGCGCATTTAATGCCTCCGAATGGTGAAGGCGTAAATCTGGCCATGCTGGACGCTTTGGATCTGTGTAAATGCCTAACGAGTGGAAGGCAAGCCAATCTTAAAGAGGCGATTTCAGCTTATGAAGATATCATGTTTGAAAGGGCTGCGCCTCTTTGCATGGAAACAATTGACGGAATAAAAGATTTTGCAGCACCAACTAACGAATCTGTAGAGGAACTTGTTAGATTGCTAAGTAATACTAAATCATAGCTTTAGCGGATAGCGTTTTAAATTCTAATTCTAAGATTAGATATACCTAGTGGCTAACACTAAGTATATCATAAACCGCGCATATTTATCTGCGAATGGTAACACCGCCATCTACCGCCAGATAAGAACCTGAAATATAAGAGGCTTCGTTTGAAGACAAGAAAACAATTGCGTTAGCAATTTCATCCGCTTGCCCGATTCGTTTCAATGGAACTGCTGCTGCTATGGCATTTTTTATATCTGGAGGCGTTTGCTGATTCATAGGTGTATCGGTCAATCCGGGAGCAACCACATTTACTCTGATTTTTCTGTCTGCCAGTTCAGTCACTGCGGTTCGTGCGATCGCATCGACTGCACTTTTTGTAGCTGCATAAGCACCCATTTGTGCATACCCGCTTACAGAGACTCCAGATGAGATAAGAACAACGGAAGCTCCTTCTGATAAGTGAGGGATTAATTTTTGCAAAGTAAAGAATAGTCCTTTAACATTGATGTTGTAAAGGTCGTCAAAAACCTCTTCGGTTGTGTCTTCAATTGAATATTGCTTTGCTATTCCCGCATTCAGTACAAGCACATCCACTTTGTTTCCGCTAGCTGCAACTGTTTCTTTCAATAGCGCAATATCTGCCAGTTTGGACGTATCTGAAGACAAGGTCTTCAGTTTTTGGCTATTAATACTTCCTGATGCTGCATGAAGGGTATCGGTATTTCGGCCTGTTATCAATACATTTGCTCCTTTTTCAATAAATGTTTTAGCGGTAGCTAATCCAATTCCTGCACTTCCGCCGGTAATTACTACATTTTTATCTGAGAAATTCATCTTTTTAAATTTTTAATGATCGAAAATTCTATTCTAGTCAAGACTTTTTAAACTGTTTGTTTTTGAAATCGATTTCTTTAACTATGCAAATCTAAATTGATTAAATTTATTTTGGTAACTTTGTAACCAAAAGTAACAGTAACTTTTGGGTAACAAGGTAACTTATTATGGAAATAGAATGCTCGAATAACGACACAAACAGAAAACAGATTATGGCTGTTCACGATGCCATGGATGTGTTGAATGGCAAATGGAAAATCTCAATAATATCGTCAGTTTGCTACTACAACAAACGGCGTTTTTCTGATATTTTAAACGATGTGAAAGGAATCTCCAATAAAATGCTCAGTAAAGAGCTAAAGGAATTGGAAATGAATCAACTCATTAAACGGATAGTTCTCGACACGCAACCCGTAACGGTTCAATATCAGCTAACAGAGTACGGTTTGACGCTAAAAAAAATCATCAATACCCTCGCCGAATGGGGAACTGAACATCGAAAAGTGATTGTTGGGAAGTAATTGATGCTCATCACTCCAATTTCCTAGAGCAGAAATTACAGGGATTAAAGTCTTCCCAAATTCTGTAAGACTGTATTCCACTTTAGGTGGTACAACTGGGTAAATAACTTTTGCAACCAATTCGTGCTCTTCAAGTTCTTTTAGCTGAACATATAGAACTCTTCGTGAAGCATCTTTAAAATTAACTTTCTAATTTCGCAAATTGCGTATATTTAAGAATTATGTGCCATAGTTATAAATCAAGCTAAATGGAACAAAGAGAATTTTCGAAATTGATACTTAAATTCCTGGAAGGAAATTATCCACAGTTTCCTCAGACAATAAAATTTCAAGATGACGGATCTTTTGATTGTGATTTGAAAAGTGAATCCGGAATATTTTCAATTTGGATTGCAACATATAATACTGAAATAACTATTGGAATTGAAGATCCAAATGGAAAAACGGATATTCATAGACATATTCCATGTTATGGATTAGATGATTTAGAAGCTTGTATTGCAGAATTATCATTATTTATTGAAAATATTAAAGCTGACAATTTAGTTTTATATCAAGATGAGGATGGAAAATTTGATTGGATAGAATCATTAGAATTTGAAAACCTTGATAACTGTAAAAAGTTTTCCTGGAAGATTAATCACGACGTCACATAATAACAGTTTTTTCCCTTCCAACGTTATTCCTAAATGGAAAAAAGAATAAAGACTTCTTACATGAAATTCTCATTGAACAAAAGAGCTTATGAAAGAAATCAAAAAACATCTCAATATGAGCACTCTAGTCATCGCGCTATTTTCAGTGGTATCTATTTTTTCGTGTATCTCTTGCACTTCCATATCACCCAAGTATTTAGCACAAACTGCTGCGGCACATAGCGTTTCGAATGTAGGGTTGAAGCAGATATACATCTTTGATAATTATCCTCAGAAGATAATAGGCCACACTCATATCAGCCAAGCGAAGAGTGCAGCCAATAATGAATATTGTCTATGGAACTATATTGAACCAAATTATTTTAAAACCGATAGCCTGCACTATCTTTACAAAACTTCATTGGAGCTCACCAAAAAAAATAAAATCCATTTCAAACTAATTGATACCTTAGGAAATGTTGTGCGTGAAAGGACGAGGAAAATTAAGCCCGAATCGCAAAACTTTGTTTCTTTCAGAAATACCGACCTTGAGATCTATGGATTAGTCAATAGATTCTTTACTAAAACTATTTGCTTTGCCATAGATAACCATGGTGATTTAGTCGTGGCCAGTGAGTCAACAGCAGCCGGTTTTCTTATTCTCTTTCCGCTCGCAGGCGCCCTTAACCGTGAAGCAAATACTTATTCTCGTGTGGATACAATTGCCAATTGAAAGCATATAGACCGGAAAGAAATAATGTTAGCGGAGTTTTTAAGTAACGCGACTTTGTGATATAATTACCCTTGCCTTACAATGAAACCGACGCAGATGTTTTGACCACATTGCCAAGAATAATCAATAACTTAAATGAAGTTAAATATCCGACAAATAGACAAAATGGCGGATTAAGTGATACAACTTTTGTGCTTTTTATACCGCCGAATATGTTTTATATTTAGCCTTTTTTTTGATAACTTGCTTTTGTGAAAATACTCGACTACGTTACTACTAAATTGAATTTTTTGTCCAATTTATCCGCCACTTCGTCAAGCTGCAAAAGCTAACACGCCATTTCAATGAACGACACCGCTCAAAATAAAATACATATCGAAAAAACAATGGGAGTGTTCGTTGGACAGTTTAACGACAACGTTTCGCATAAACATTTTGCTTTGCAAATCAGTGTTGCTTCACAGGCGAAATTTAAAATCACAGACGCGAAAGATAACCAAAATTCTTACTCGACTTGTTTCATTAACAGCAATGTACTACACCAATTTAAAAGTAATGAAACGTCGTTGATTATTCTTATAAACCCGATTAGTAGTATAGGTCATCAATTATACAATAAATACAGAAATATTAAGATTACGAGTTTGGATGAAGACTTTGAACAACTTGTAGAAATTTTTGCAGATTATTTACAAAATGATTCTGACTTTATCAATTTGACGAATAAGATTAACAATTATTTCGTAAACTTCCGATGCGAATGTGAACTTAAAAATCACTTTGAAGACGAAAGAATTTACAAAGCAATTCAATATTTAGAACAAAATTTTGACCGAATTGTGGGTATTTCGGAGTAATGATGCCAGTGATTTCGGTCAAACCGTGCCACTTAAAAGATCATACAATTATATAAAAAAGCTGTGATTATTCCTTTT